>DLXM01000317.1 GCA_003448835.1 Bacteroidota bacterium
TATAAATATTATAAAGGGAATCAACATCGATAATATTACTGGATATAAGCGAGCTCTCTTTTCGTAAATTTTGTCGTTGTCTTTCATACATAAGGAAATTCGAAGATTGTTGTTTACAAAAATTAAGTAGGACAAGGTCTAAAAATTAGATTACAATCGTCATCACCTAATATGCCCATTAAGACTGGTGAACCCTGCCGGGACATTCTTTTGTATAGATAGTCATACAAATTGAAATCATCAGTACTTGGCTCCGTTGAAAACCCTTGGGGATGTGAATGCCATTCCCCCAAATAACATAACTGATTGTCAACCACTTTAAGGTATTTATTGTATTCAGTGAGTAATCCTTCAGCTCCCCGTTCAAATGTTGACCTATTTTCCTTACTGTCAGCCGGCGCAAATAAAGTATCACAGACATAAATTACTTTCCTCGATAAATCATATGAGCCAATTAATATACCGCCTGTTTCATTCGGTAATTTTGAGTATCTAAAAGAATTCATACGGTCGAGAAGCCATAAATCAAAATGTATCGTCCATTCGCCAACATCCTTTCGTATCCATTTAGTTGGTTCGAACGAATATTTCCTGACTTCAAAAGTTGTTTTATCAGTTCTCCAAATTGAGATTGTTGGCTCACCATTTTCAATAATCGATTTTAATGACTTCGTGCAAATGGATGCATTCAGAGCAACATCTGTTTTATTTATCCTATTCGTTATTTCTCTGCAACTATTCCGATTATATCGAAGTTTTAAAGAATCGTCATATTTCAAGTGATCGTGCAGCGATTCATCATGAAACAGACATCTGTAGTATTGCAATTCCAAAAAATCCAATCTGAATTTACGTCGCTTATCTTCAGCCAAAACAACCAGGTCAGTACCATCAGGATTTAGAAACGATGAGATCCTAGGCGTTTTTATAGTGTCATTGTAATCCCTTGCCAATGTTCGGGCTACGGCAATTGAGGTTGACATATCAATGATGGCCTTTGCATCCTGAAGTTTTGTTATTACCGAATCATCTTTTTTTATCGTTAGAAAATCCGAATCTATAGGGCTAGCAATTTCCATTCTGTGCAATTCATTCGCTTTTTCAGATACCTTAATCGCTTTATTATAGCCAACCGACTTTCGGTCGAGTGAGTGTTTAGCTAAATTGTGGGGATAAAGATTATCATGATCGATAATAGTCCATGTGCCAAATCCCATCCTTACAAAATGATCAAATACCTGCGATCCCAATGCTCCTGCACCAATTAAGACAAATGCATCATCATTTTTTTTAATATTATTAAATAGTGCTGATGTAGAAGGATTATAATCCAGAATTGACGAATACAACTCAATTGGAATATTGTCAATCACTTCCTGTTCGAAATCTCCTATGATGATTGGGACTATTAATCCATCAATCTGAGACAAACATCCTGATTTCTCCCCTAAATCAAGAATACTCGCTTCTGTCAAAAAAAACAAATACTCCCATGAGCAAGGATCCGCATCATTAGTATGCCTTTTTACGGGAATACAACAATGAAAAGCCAATTTCCGTTTAATTAAGCTTTGATTCTGCAAAAACTCTTTAAAACGTGCATTCAGTATTCTCCTTAAGACAACAGGAAAAGCGATCCCATCAATCTGAATGATTTCCCCAATATCTGAAAGAACTTTGGGCTGACGTCTAATAAAGCCATGAGTTTGAGGATCGGATTTAAAACCAAACAAATGAAAAGAAGAATGCCCACTTGGTTCATTACTTAATTCATATAAATTGGTTTCACCAATGCGGTTTAGATGTGTGTATTTTTCTGGATCATACAGGTGAGTTAACATTACATATCCTTTCGGAATAAAGAATGGTTCCAACGGTTGATCTTCTTGATGAAGTTTATCAAGTGACGTTAAGGTAAACCAATTCCGAATATATCCGATGAATTCAAATTCAGTTAATTTAAGCTTTGCTTCAGTGAATGACTGCTCCGTCACACAAAGTGCGATCGGATGCTCGAAGGCGCAAAGATTCGTATGCGGTAAGCTTTGTTCAAAATCTTCACGCAATGCATATACTTCAGGGAAATTGTTATCACTCTCTGAACAAATTATTGCAACATCTTCATAAACTTGAATGCCATTTGCGGGATATTGAGGAATCTCAATGTCAAGAGTTACAAGAATCACCTCACTATTATCGGTTCTGCGCCTGCATACCAATGTTCCTTCTATACAGTATGAATGCTGCTGGATAGCAAGAGCTAAGCTTTTAGCTCTTGCTATTTTTAATTCATCAGGTTGTATTTCAGTCCCTTCAATTATTTGATAGGAATATTTCATACTATCTTCCAGCTCTGGGCGTTGTACTACCAATAATTCCGATAGCAGCTGTACTCTCAGCCTTTGTCAGTTTGATGCCATTGTCCTCGATAATAAACTCTAATGGTTCAGGCGCTTGCGAACTTATATTTATCGCCGTATTCCTAAAGTATCCGTCACCTACTTTTTTTATATACTGTTTACTAGCCTGATAATGAGGAGGATTGTTGTCATTATCCTCAATCTTTACGCTGGATGCAACAACATACGCATTGTTTTGTTTGTAATCTAAAAGTTCAAGTGAATAATCCATTGGAGTTTTATTGTCTTCATAAGGCCTATCATTAAAGAATGACCATGAACAATGATGTGGCGACAACAAGATATCCCATTTCAACCGATCCTGATTATTATTATTTTCCGATATTCTCAAGACCTTTTCCCAAATATAATGATCCGCATCACCTCCGAAGAAGGCCCTGGTTTTGATATCTCCACCTTTTGTTACTCTGAACGAAGTCTGAAATACAATACTGGTAGCGTTGTGATCTTTATCCGCTTTTCCGGTTACCAAATCACTTTTAAAAGGTGCATGAATGAAAAATTCTAAATAATCAGATGTTTTCCCGTTAAACTTTTTAACAACATCTCCAGGAACATAGTGTAAGCCATCAACCGTTTTATCCTGGTCATTGTATCCAATTATCCGCAAACGATTTCCCTGTTTATTGGCTTTATCCGGATCATCCACAAAAAGTTTTCGCCTTCGTTTAGCTTCACTGCGAATTGAAATTGCCTCGGCACAGATGTCATTCAAGAATAATTGTTGGGTCACCCATAGTTCGCCAACGATGATTTCATCTCTTTTACGGTTATAGTCAGAGTATTTATCCGGATCACCGATATAGTAATTATTCGCAAATCCAAGGCAGTGATCTTTGTGCGGATGTGATAAAACAAATAAATCGACGAAAGGATTCTGTTTACTATCCTTTTTAAGCTCCTTCAAAAGATCTTTTTTAACGTCGTAAATTTTCACTCCGTTTGAGTTCTCTTCTCCATCCCGAATCTGACAATCGATTTGGACGGTAGAGTCATCACTTAATTTTATCAATGTGTTGTCGGCATTATCGACAGGGTAAAATTTTAATATATGTTTTTGAGCCATTTTTGATATTTTATGGGGCTTAGGGCCCCGATTAATAAAACTTACTTTCCCTCTTTTGATCACTCGGAGAGGTCAATCATAACCGAATTCGTAATTTGATTTTTGGGAAAGGTGAGAAATGAAGAAAATACTATATTTGCAACCTCATTTGGAAATTCATCGAGGTGGTAAGTCTCGATCTGCTGTCCAGGCTATTTTTCCAAATCCCAAGTCGCTCACGAAGGCGACTTTTTTTATTTTTATTTTTTTTACCTTTTTTCGTTTTTATAATTTCAGGTTCTACTTATCAATATTTATACCACAATTAACATATATTAAGTTTTGGCAATTTTGTCAGTCAGGTTATTTTGAGGTTGACAGTTTAGCAATGTAACATTCTCCTCTGTCATGTTATGCAAGAATCTATATACCTATAAAAGTGAATATTACATGGCAATTCACAATTAACACTATCCCAGATCCATTGCGTAGCTGCCAATCAGTTACTCCACCAAAGCCTTCATTAAACAGTCCTTTAAATCAGAGTAGTACTGGATATTGATTTTTGTGATCATATCGTCTGAAAGGTCGTTGAGTTGCTTTCTGGCATTGAGTGGTATTAGCAGCGTGGTTGCCCCTTTTTCGATGGCTATTTCGGCCAGGTTAACCGCATTGTAAACCATGTCGAGCGAACCTCCCAGATTCAATTGACCAATGATTACAACGCCTCCTTTTATGTTTTTCTCAAGCATGGCACTGCATAGACCAATGAGAACGGCCATACCTGTTCCATTTCCGCTCTTCGATGCATCAAATGCCCGTAACTGAATGGAGAATTCGTGCGATCTGGGATCACGGTCACCTATTAGCAACTTACTCTTGCTATACAGGTTTTGCTCGGCAAAACGTACACTTTCCTGGAATGGTGGTGGTGTTGGTTTGTTAAGTATTTTAATTCCCGACCCCGGACCCACATTGATTTCCATTTTATATAATCCCACATTTTCTTCCTGCCCGCCGGCATTCAAGGTCCAAACCTGGCCTGGTGGCAGCGGATCTTCTCCAATGGTGTTTTCGCTATGTATCTCGGGTGTGGTCACAAAAGTTTCTACTCCATCCTCACCTAACCTATAACTGAAATGGGTGTTTCTGAATTCGGCCGAACCTATTCTTTTTTGTTGCTCTTTTACCCTCCGCCGGTATTCCATGGCAATTTTTACAGCCCATTCCAACAATTCATCTGATACGGGTGATGCCGGATCTGGTTGCATTAGTTTTAACAAGCCATTTACCGTTTTATTGACTGCAGTGGTATCACGACCGCTTAAAGCTCCTCCATAATCGATACGGGGTAAAACAGTAGTCATACGGTTTATATCTCGAAGACGTGTCCAACATTCGGAAAGATAATCACTTACCAATCCAAAATGGTTCGTGAGAAATGATTTATTCAGTTTCGGAAAGTCCCATCCGGGAACATAGGCATGAATACGATCCATGAAAGCAGTATCGTCACGCATTTCCTTGGGCAGAGGACCAAACA
>DLXM01000264.1 GCA_003448835.1 Bacteroidota bacterium
TTTTCCCGTGATCTACGTGTCCCATGACCGTAACGACAGGTGCACGGAATTCAAGTGATTCGGGTGTATCATCTTCTTCGACAATTTCTTCTGTAAGCTGTTCAGCGTCTACAAATCGTATTTCACGATCAAATTCAGCGGCAACAAGTTCAATACTTCCAGCATCTAAACGTTGGTTTATCGACACGAACATCCCCAGAGACATACATGAAGTAATAACCTGATTTACAGGGACATTAAACAAATCAGCTAAATCACTTACAGTAATAAACTCTGATAATTCAATTACTGTCGGAGTTTCGCGATCTAATTCATCCTGAAATTCTTTTTCAGCAGCAATTTCATCTCTTCGCAGTTTTCGACGCTTTTGACGTTTCTTACCGGCACCACCTTGCAGCAATGCCATCGTCTCTTTCATTTTTGACTCAACATCCTCTTCAGAGACTTTTCCGCCTTTTTTACCTGTGATTCGTTTTTTCTTCTTACGGATCTCTTCTTCAGTTTCAGTTTTTGCCTTAGCATCAGGTTTTGTAGTAGAAGCATCGTCTCGTTTAGGATTGACAATTTTCTTCTTCTTTTTCTTACGTTTACGAGATGAATCATCCTCAGCTACTACATCTGTCGAAGGAACATTGATTCTACCGATTACTCTTGTTCCTTTGAGTCTTTCTGCCCGAGCACGAATTACATCAACGGGTTGATCATCGTCAACTTCTTCCTCTTCAACTACAACTTTATCAGATTCTTTTTTGACTGGTTTAGTTTCAGGACCTTTAACAGATTCAACTTTAGTTTCTGCTGCAGGTTTCTCTACTTTTGCTTTATCAGCTTCTACTTCTTTTTTAGGCTCGGAAGGTTTTGGTTCTTTTGCCTTTTTCTCAGATGAAGTATCAATTTTGAGATCAGGTTTTACTTCCGGTTCAACTGGTTCGACAAGCTTAACTTCCTCAACAACAGGTTTCTCATCAGCCGGCTCTAATACTGGCTCTAAAATTGGTTCAAGAGTATCAATTGGTGATAAAGGAAGATTTTCATCGATAGGAGCTAATGCATCCGTAGGATCCAAAAACACATTATCTACAGTAACCTTTTCATTACGTGATCCAAGAATAGCAGAACGTCGATTTTCGTACTCTTCCCTGCTTTTTTCGTGCTCTCTACTTTTCGCTTTATCCTCACCATAATTACGATCCAGGAGATCATACATCTCCGGAGTTATCGTAAAGTTTGGCTTATTGTCTGCTTTGAATCCATTCGAATTCAATAAATCGACAATAGATTGGGTTGTCACGTTAAATTCGAAGGCAACCTTGAATAACTTCTTTTTACTTTTGTCTAACGACATTATGAAATACTTCCCTTTTCTTACTTATTGATCAGCCCTGAGAATCATCTTCAAATTCCAATTCGATAGTTTTAATAATCTCATTGGCTGTTTTTTCGTCCACTTTTCCATCTAATCTGCGGAAAAGCTCTTTGGCACCCAAACTGAGTACATCTCGTGCAGTATCGCATCCGAGAGCATAAATAGCCTGTGTAACTTCATCTCCAAAATCTTCAGAGAACTCGAATATATCGATATCGTCTTCTTCTTCAACTTCACGATATACATCGATTTCACATTCTGTTAACATAGATGCTAAGCGAATATTTACTCCACCTTTACCAATAGCTTTTGATACCTGGTCAGCTGGAACAACTACCTTAGCGTGTTTATTATCAGGACTCAAATCTACGGAAAGTACATCTGCAGGTTGAAGTGCTCTTTTAATGAATTCTTTTTTATCCTTCGTGTAATTGATTACATCAATATTTTCATTGCATAATTCACGCACGATCGAATGGATTCGAATACCTTTCATACCAACGCAAGCTCCAACTGCATCAACGCGCTCGTCATGAGATACAACGGCAACTTTACTTCTATCGCCGGGTTCACGAACAGTCTTCATGATTTCAATAATTCCATCAAATACTTCCGGAATTTCATTTTCAAATAAACGCTCAAGAAATAGAGGTGACGTTCTGGAAATAATTACAGCCGGATTGCCATTTTCACGTTTGACTTCAACAACAACTGCACGAATAGTATCACCTTTACGATATCGGTCTTTATAAATTTGGTGACTTTTGGGCAGAATAAGTTCAACACCATTGTGATTCACAAGGATGTCCTTAGGTCGAGCCTGATATACATCACCCAAAATAATTTCACCTACGCGTTCTGAATAATCTTCGAAAACGTTGTCCTTTTCAATCTCACGAATACGTTGTGCCAATGTCTGTTTTGCCATCATGACAGAACGACGACCAAAATCTTCAATATGAATTTCCTGTGCATACTCATCGTACAACTCTAAATCCGGGTCGAATTTATGAGCTTCTGTAATTCCAATTTCAGTAACCGGATTCGTGATTTCACTATCAGGTACAACCTCACGCACATGGATCATTTGAATTTCACCACGATCAGGATTCAAAATTACCTCAAAAGATTCATCACTTTCATATTTTTTGCGGATCATAGATCTAAAAACGTCTTCCAATATGTTCAGAAGCATATCACGATCGATACCTTTTTCTTTAGCAATCTCAGAAAAAGAGTGAATAATTAATTTAGAAATATCAGTTTGCATGGAATTCTCCGAATACGTCCGTTACGGGTTTAAAAAGCTGGTAGTATTTTGAGTTCAGTGAGTTCGGCACGATTAACTTTCAGAATCTCACCTTTCCCTAGATCTATTTGAATTTGATCTGAGTCGAAGCCAACAAATACACCCTTTATAGATTTCTTCTCACCTTCTTGGATAAACTTGACAGATGCTTTGCGATTAACATTCTTTGCATACTGACGTTCATCTTTTAACGGACGATCCAATCCCGGTGAGGAAACGTTTAAAGTAAATTTGTCTGTTACAATTTCTTGTGTATCAATTAGAAACGAAAGTTCACGGCTTATTTTGGCACATTGATCAATATTTAGTCCACCCTCAATCGTGTCGAGAAAGACCGATATAATCGTTGTTTTACCACCTACATTCACATCAACATCAACAACCAATAAGTTGTCGTCTGACAGAACAGATTCCGTAAGTTCAGTAATAGTTTCTTGCAGTGTTTTCATTGATTTCACAGGATACAGGTACAAAAAAAAGTGAGGGCTTGTGGCGCTCACTTCTATTCGATTGCTCAAGATACCGTTAAATAGGCTTTTTTACAAGTATTATAGTAATGTGAACTACACTATTATTATCCTGTTTATTGCATCAAAATATGTAAAGAATTTTCAAGTTATAGTCACATTTTAGTAACTTCAGGTGAAACCAAGTTGCATCTTTTGAGATTACATCCAGCATCAACCATGCCAAAAATACTCGTACTTACTTTCGTATCTGCTTTCATATTCAACGTATGCAGCCCAAAAATTGAATCAACGCCTGTACAATCAGCTGGACGTAACCTGGATTTTGTTGGGACACTTGATTTTGTGGATGAAACTTCATCCGTAATTTCAACAATCGACATTGCCGTTGCTGACGATGACATGACCAGATCACAAGGATTAATGGATGTCCGCGAATTAAAGTCTGACGGTGGGATGTTATTTATTTTTGAAGCAGAAACGCGTCAAAGTTTTTGGATGGCAAATACTCCTTTACCATTAGATCTGATTTTTGTTGATATGGACAAAAAAATAGTTCACATCCATCAAAATGCAACCCCATTTTCACAAAGTGGAATCGATTCAGTAAATCCAGCGATGTATGTTGTTGAAGTAAATGCCGGGTATGCTGTAAATCATGACCTTAAACCAGGTCAAACAATATCATTTAATTATTAATACCATGAAAAATCTCTATTTAACCTTACTATTAGCTTTGTTTTTGGTGGGTTGTGCCACAGAGCCTCAAAATGTTCCAAAGAAAGAAATCTCATTTCATGTCGCAGGTATGTATTGTGAAGGGTGCGTAACCGCAATAACGGACAAGATGAGTAAATTAGATGGAGCTGAAGATGTAGTTGTCACTCTGGAGGATAGTCTGGTTGTTGTGAAATTCCCGGAAAATAAAATCCCAACTGATGAAACACTATCCACACTCATTGAAGAACTTGGATATCAAATCGTACTGGAGGAAGAAACTCTGTGATTGAAATCAAAAATCTAAAAAAGACATTTCAAAACCCGGAAACCAAAATCGACCAAACAATTCTGGCAATCCCTTCTTATGAATTCAAGAAAGGTGAAAAATATGCCCTTTTTGGACCATCAGGGATTGGAAAAACGACACTTTTACATATTATCTCGGGATTATTAACACCCGATTCAGGTGAATTATTAGTGAATGGTGTAAATGTCGCTTCATTAACCGAAGCTGACAGAGATCAATACCGAGCAAAAAATATCGGGTACATTTTCCAATCGTTTAATTTGTTAGATGGATTCACTGCATTAGAAAATGTGATGCTGGGAATGTTGTTTACTGGTCAGGGTACCGATAAATCAAAAGCTGTTGCTGCATTAACTAAGGTTGGCTTAGCCGATCGACTACATTATATGCCTTCACAATTATCGGTTGGACAACAACAAAGGGTTTCCGTCGCCCGGGCAATTGTGAACGATCCTGAAATTATTTTGGCTGATGAACCAACCGGAAATCTGGATCCAGCTACTTCGAATGATATCCTTGCACTTCTCTTTGAACAATCGAAGGATAAAACTTTAATCGTCGTGACCCATGAAGAACATGTTTTAAACCAATTTGACCACAAAGTTGACATGTTATCATTTATTCCACAGCCAACTAATTAATAGATGAGTTATTTAAGTATTGTATTTAAAAATCTGCGAAAAAGAACACTAAGTTCTATTCTAACTATCAGTTCTATTGTCCTGGGGGTTGCTATGGTTATAGCCATTACAGTCATTCAGAAAGAAACTGAAAAGAGTTTCAGCCAAACAAGTGTTGGATTTGATCTGATTCTGGCAGCAAAAGGTAGCCAGCTTCAAACTACCCTAAACGCCGTATATCATTTGGAAACTTCAACGGGAATCATCCCCTATTCCCTTTACGAAATCGCCCGCAGAGACCCCCGTGTTATGCAAGCCTTTCCACTGTATGTAGGTGATAGTTATCGTGGATTTCGTGTCGTTGGAACCAGTTATGATTACATTGATCAGGCACAACCACGATCCGATCAAAACTATGAATTGGAGTCAGGTACTAACTTTACTGAACCACTTCAAGCAGTTCTCGGTTCTGAAGTTGCAAGAAGAACCGGATTACAAGTTGGAAATGAAATTCAAATCTCTCATGGCTTAAGCGAAGTCCAGGCCGGAGCAGAAGAACAAGTTCATGATAATGCACCGGTCGTTATTGTAGGTATTTTAAAGCAAACCGGAACCGCAAACGACAGAGTTATATTTACGGACTTGTACACAACGCACGCTCTGCATAATCCGCGTTTTCATGTAGATGATTTAGATCATGATGATCATAGTTCGGAGTCAACCGATGAATCT
>DLXM01000150.1 GCA_003448835.1 Bacteroidota bacterium
ATTGGCAATCACTTCATTCGCATTCATATTCGTAGATGTGCCAGATCCGGTTTGAAAAATATCTATTGGAAAATGGTCATCCAATTTACCATCAATCACTTCCTGGGCCGCTTTCTGGATGTATGTAGCGACTTGTCCATCTAACAAACCAAGATCACTGTTTACTTTGGCAGCTGCAGATTTAACAAATCCGACAGCCTGAATAAAAGATCGGCCAAATCGAATACCTGAAATTGGGAAATTTTCAACAGCGCGTTGAGTCTGGGCCGCGTAATAGGCGTTAGCCGGCACTTTAACCTCGCCCATTGAGTCTTTTTCGATTCTAAATTCGCTCATTTTAATAATAATTATAGGGTTAACATAAAAAACTCCGCTCGAGGCGGAGTTCAATGAAATCATTCGTAAATAATGATATCCTAAAAAGCTGAAGGGGCTGACCCTTTTATTTTAATAGTTTAAGACAGCTTCGATTCCGTTTCGAATATCAGTATCGTTTGGAAGGACATAATCTTCCATTGGATCCGCAAATGGAATATACGAATATTTTGCAGCTACTCTCTTAATTGGAGCATCCAGATACTCAAATGCTTTATCGGCTATTTGAGCTGATATTTCGGCACCGAGTCCGATAAATTCAAGATCTTCATGGACAACCAAAACACGATTTGTCTTTTGAACAGATTTCAAAACCAAATCCATGTCCATAGGAACAATACTGCGCAAATCGATAACTTCGATTTCGAATCCATTTTTAGAATATTCTTTTGCGGCATTCAAACATTTTTGAACCAAAGCTCCATATGTAACGATGGTCAAATCTGTACCTTCTTTGATGATTTTTCCTTTTCCGATTTCAACCAGATAATCTGCATCTGGTTCCGGACTTCGGGAAAACCCCTGACGATACAACGCCTTATGCTCAAGAAACATAATCGGATCATCAGATCGAATTGCTGTTTTGAGCAAGCCTTTGGCATCAGCTGCGTTGCTTGGCATTACAATTTTGAAACCTGGAATATGACCAAATATAGATTCAATATTTTGAGAATGGCATAATCCACCGTGAATATATCCACCAATTGGGACCCGTATTACCATGGGAGCACCAAAATGATTATGAGACCTAAATCTAAGCGATGGAACTTGATTTCGTAACTGTTGCATTGCAGGCCAGATATAATCACCAAACTGGATTTCTATAACCGGTTTGAATCCCTGGATTGCTAATCCACATGCAGTTCCAACGATAGACGCCTCTGATAATGGAGAGTTATAACAACGATCGGCACCATGTTTTTCGGTCAGACCTCTTGTTGCGGTAAATACTCCACCTTTACCACCAGCTACATCCTCACCAAATACGATCACCTTTTCGTCACGCGACATCTCTTCGTCCATTGCGTGATTGATGGCATCGATAATAACGATTGGGTCACCGGATGGTTCAGATTTTTCATACTCAAGATTGAGTTCTTTTTCTGAATACATAAACCGAACTCCATCTTCCGGCTTCGGTTCATCCTGTTTGAGCACCCATTCTGTATCAGAGTCTACCTGCTTACGGACTTCAGCTTTGATGATATCAAGCTCAGTTTCAGTTGCAAATCCATTTTCTATGAGTTTCTCAGCTAGTTTTTCAATAGGATCTGAAAGTTTGTCCTCTTCAAGTTCTTCAGGTGTTCGATATTTACGATGATCATCTGAACTTGAGTGTGGCAATAACCGAACTACATGAGCATGGACCAACGACGGGCCTTCACCTGCACGAGCTCGTTTTACAGCAGCTTCCATGGCTGCATGAGAATTAAAATAATCGGTTCCATCAACTTCAAAAATCTGCAGATTCTGAAATCCACTTACTGATTTTGAGATGCTGTGATTACTGGTTTGTTCAGAAACATGGACACTTATAGCGTATTTATTATCCTGAATGACCACCACAAGTGGGGCTTTTGTTCGTGTTGCCCAGTTCATCATTTCAAAAAATGACCCTTGTGATGTCCCTCCATCGCCCATTGATACATAAGTTACTTCATCGCTATTTTTGCGAACAGCGGCTTGAGCGACACCAAGACTTGGCAGATTTTGGGCACCTAAAGCCGATGATACGGAGACAATATTTAAATCCTTTGAATTGAAATGCGAAGGCATTTGTTTTCCGTGGGATGTATCAGTCACCCTGGACAAATGCGCTGAAAGCAGGTCTTTGGATGTCATTCCAAGACCAAGTGCTAAGGACATATCACGGTAGTATGGCAAGAACCAGTCTTTACCGGGAATCATTGTTTTGGAAGCAGCCATTTGTATGGCTTCATGACCTGAGCAGCCGATATGAAAAAAGCCCTTTCCTTGTTTCAAAAGGATTAACATTTTATCGTCCAAACGACGAGAAATATTCATCGTACGATAAATCTCAAGTAAATCTTCTTTTTTGAAGTTTTTAATACTTGATGGTCGAATTTTATATTTTGAAGTAGCAGGTACCAATGACCTCGATTTTCTTAAAGTCTTTTCACTCATGTAACTAATATTTTAAAGAGAAGCTGAGTAAGTATTTTACGACACTAAAATAACGGATTTCATTTGTTCTTACAAACTTAATCAGAGGATGAACACTATTTTCTAGACCAATAACTTGCCCGTAAGTTATTGTTTTTCATAAATTCTATATTTTTTTTCAACAAAAGCGCCGAGTCTAACAGCGACATTTATCATACTGGTATTTGTTTCAAGCAGCCAGCTTAATTCTGAGGACTTAAACCCTCTTTTCAGCCCGTTTATCACTCCTCTTTGATGGAGCACAATATCAATTCCTCTTCCCTGCCATTCGGGAAGTACCCCCATTAGGGCTGTACGCATCTGCTTGATTCTATTTTTGTGATACAGCAGTTTTATAATTCCAAATGGGAACAACGAACCGTTCATTTTCTTAAAGGCGATATTCATATCAGGTAATGAAATCGAAAATGCAACAGGTTTACCATCGATTTCTGCTACTTGTGCAAAATCGGTATCAATGATCATTTTTAAATCTTTGACGATATGATCAAACTCATTCTCACTTACTGGTGAAAATCCCCAGTTTTTTGCCCATGCTTTATTAAATATATCCCGGATGACAACCGCTTCATCTTTGATATTTTTCAAGTTGACATCGCGAATATGTAACTCCGGCATCCGACGTTTTACAATATCGTCTGCTTTTTTAATTCGATCCATATCAACAACTTCATCTGTAATCCTAAAAGCGAGCAGATCAACCTTTTTTGTAAATCCGGCGGATGAAATTAACTTGTCGTAGTACGTTTTATTATATGGCATCATCAGACTCGGGTCAAACTCGAATCCTTCAATAAGAATACCGATTTCAGCAATCATATTAGGACTAAATGGTCCATACACAATGTTTAATCCACGATCTTTTAGCCAATCAGATGCCACTTTTAATAGCAAATCCGCAACTTGCTGATTATCGATACATTCGAAAAAACCAAAAAATCCGGCTTCAATATCGTTAAAACGATTATAGCCTTTATTGTGAATGGCAGCGATGCGCCCGGCAACTTTCCCATTGAATTCTGCCAGAAACAAAGCCATTTCAGCATCTTCAAAAAATGGGTTTTTATTGACATCCAACAGATCCCTTTGTTGCATTCTCAAAGGTGGAACCCAGTGTTCATCGTTAGCATAATGACCATAAGGAAATTCTACAAAACGAGTAAAATCCTTCTTGTCAGACACTAATATTACACTACATAAATCGGGTCTGTTCGTTGTCACTGGTTTCAATCGATCAAGATTCTTTTAGTGATTTGCCGTTATTATCTATAATACCGTGCATTATTCCAACTTTTTTAAAAGCTCCGAGAATGAAATCAAGCTGCTCATTGGTGTGTGTAGCACTATAACTTGTTCTCACCAAACTTTGTCCACGCGGGACAGCGGGTGGAACAACTGCATTTACATAGACACCTGCTTCGAATAGATCTTTCCAGAATTGAAAACACTGGAACATTTCGCCAATAACGACAGGAATAATTGGGGTTTGAGAAGTCCAGACATTAAATCCAAGCTCACGCAGGCCATTTCGCATATAATTAGAAATCTCTTCGAGGCGTTCGAGTCTCCAATTTTCTTCTTGAAGAATTTCAAGCGCTTTCAGGACGGTTGCCACATTAGCTGGTGGCATGGATGCACTGAAAATATGAGCTGGTGATACATGTCGGATGTATTCAATCACGGTATAATCGCCAACCAGAAAACCACCGAGTGACGCAAACGATTTTGAAAATGTACCGGAGATGAGATCAACTTCATCAAGCATTCCAAACGCTGATGCAGACCCCCGTCCACTTTCACCGATCACACCAATTGCGTGTGCGTCATCCAGATATAATCTGGCACCAAATTCTTTTGCTAGTGAAATTAATTCCGGGATTTTAGCCAGCGTACCTGACATTGAAAAAACGCCATCACTAACAATGATTTTTCCGGCTTTAGGATCCTCACGTTCAAGAAGTTTACGCAAGTGCTCCATATCGTTATGAGCATATCGTACGGTTTTAGCCGTTGAACACAATGTCCCAACAACGATGCATGCATGATTATCTTTATCGGAAAAAATAACATCATTTCTACCGGCGATCGTCTGAATTGACCCTTCATTGGTTTGATAGCCGGTACTGAACAGTACACAGGCTTCTTTGCGCATAAATGCCGCAAGTTTTTCTTCCAATTCGAGGTGAATATCGAGTGTCCCGTTTAAATATCGGGAACCGGTACATCCTGATCCGTATTTTAGAATAGCTGCACGAGCTGCTTCAAGAATTCGTGGATCATTTGTTAGCCCAAGATAATTGTTCGATCCGGCCATAATGACCTCTCGTCCTTCTATCTTCACAACTGTTCCATCTGTCGCAGTTAGCGGTTTAAAATAGGGATATAAACCGGAAGCTTTGACTTCATCAGCAGTTTTGAATTCGTAGGCTTTAGTAAAAATGTCGTTTGGTCTTATGCCTGTATTTGGATTGGCCATCCTGAATTTCCTAGACTTTACGTTAATTTAATGTTTCAAATATAGGTAGTATAAAGTTGCAATCAAACGAAATGAACACTCAGTATCACGCATTTTTAAAATTTCGAATAACTGTTTTCAGATATTCAATATATCTCAAAGAAACATTTTCCCATGTAAAGTTTGAATATATATATGATCTACATGATTCCGAGAGTGTATCTAGTTCATTATGCAATACTCTGTCAATTTCGCTGGCAAATAAAATATCATTTCCCACTTCAATTCGATATCCATTTTTACCGGGTTCTATAACATCTTTTATGCCCTCTAAATCTGATGCAATTACCGGTGTATTCATCAAATTTGCCTCCAGCATCACGACTCCAAACCCTTCCATGTCACCAGGCACTACAATGTTAGGCATAATAAACAGATCAGCCGCACAATATGCAAGTTGTAGAATGTTATCAGGTTGTCTTCCCAGTAAAAAAATATTATGAGTATGCGGAGATGATCGTACCACTTTACTGATACGCGCTATTTCTGGACCATCACCCAATACAATATAGACTACATCGGATTGAATTTTTGGTAATACTTCTGTTATAAACCATTCATGACCTTTTCGCTTTATGAGTCTTCCGGTAGTAAGCAGGACTTTTTTGCCATTTAGAGGTAAATCCAGCTTCTTTAGCAGAGAATCTCTGGCTGTTTCTTTATCACATTCATGTAAATTAAAGTCTCCCGGCGAAAATCCATTTGGTAATGAAATCCCTTTTGAAGGATCCATTCCACGTTTAATCGAAGCCATTCTGGTTGCTTCACTTACACTTATTACCCCATCAAGCGATTTGAAAACTGTTCTCAGATATCGCTGATAGAGACGGACCGATAATGTCACATCATGTCCGTGATTGATCGTTACCATCGGAATTTTAATTTTTTCCCGGATCAGTGGTGCAATCGAAGCCGTTACCATGGATGAAAACAGAATGATATCTGCTTTATAATTTCTGACTGTTTTGGGCAGGCTTAATACGTTTTCAATAAGAAAAAATGCGGTTTTTGTACCAATTGAACCCCATTCTGCCTCAAGTTTAACCGTTTTAAGATCTACCTCAATATTTCGACTAAGAGTATCTACAAGCTGTAAACTAACTCGTTGCATCCCACCCATATTTTTTAGTGGTGCATCTGCGGGTGGATGTAAATGTGAGATGTATAATATTTTCAAGCTACTTAGTTCCTACTTTTGATAATTTTTAATCGCCTGTGCATAATTATCAATTAATTCTTTAAAAA
>DLXM01000098.1 GCA_003448835.1 Bacteroidota bacterium
GATCATGTGGGATAAGGTCGGAATGGCCAGAACCGAAGCCGGACTCAGAGAAGCAATAGAACAGATTCGTGCTCTTCGTGTCGATTTTTGGGAGAATGTGTTTGTTCCCGGTGAGCAATCAACTTTCAACAAATACCTTGAATATGCTACCAGGGTGGCAGATTTCCTTGAACTGGGTGAATTGATGGCACTTGATGCTCTTGAGCGAAATGAATCCTGTGGTGGACATTTCCGTGAAGAGTATCAAACCGAAGAAGGTGAAGCCTTGAGAAATGACGATGATTATTGTTATGTAGCAGCCTGGGAATATCCCGGAAGTGCAGATGTAAAACCAAACCTACATAAAGAAATGTTAGAGTTTGAAAACGTGAAACTAACGCAGCGCAGCTACAAATAAGGAATTAAGGAATATTATTATGAGCGATATGACAATTAATCTGAAAGTGTGGAGACAAAAAAATGCATCCACACCTGGAAAACTGGTTGATTATAAGTTGGATGGTGTTAGCGAACACATGTCTTTTTTGGAGATGTTCGATCATTTGAACGAGCAACTTATGAAAAAAGGTGACGAACCGGTTGAATTCGACCATGATTGCTTAGAAGGTATCTGTGGATCCTGCAACATGATGATTGACGGGCAGGCACATGGTCCACAAAAAGGTACTGCTGCATGTCAATTGCACATGCGTCAATACAAAAATAATGATACCATTGTTGTTGAACCCTGGAGAGCTACTGCGTTTCCAATGATCAAAGACCTGGTTGTAGATCGGTCCTCATTCGATCGAATTCAGGCTGCCGGTGGATATATCAGTGTTAACACGAATTCAGCACCTGACGCTAATGCAATCCCGATTCAAAAAGAACATGCTGATTTAGCATTTGATTACGCTGCGTGTATAGGTTGTGGAGCCTGTGTTGCAGCTTGTCCGAATGCATCTGCATCCTTGTTTACAGCTGCAAAAGTAGCACAATTTGCTCACTTACCTCAGGGTAAACCTGAGAGGGAGCGTCGCGTGGTCCGTATGGTTGAGCAAATGGAAAAAGAAGGCTTTGGAGACTGCTCAAATTTTGGAGAATGCGAAGCTGTTTGTCCAAAAGAAATTTCAATTCAGGCAATTGCTGAAATGCGGCGTGAGTATATGAAAGCATTGTAACTTGCTTTTATATTGCTAGATTACAAATGCCGGGCTCGTCAGGGTCCGGCATTTTATTTATAATATATTTATTGATATAAAATTCAATTATGACTTTATTAGATAACGAAATTTGATTTTCCTGATTTAAAATGAGATCGACTTCTCAATTTGAGGTTACTGAAAAAATCTACTCGAACGCAAATAATATGGCCACTAGTAAAAAACCTACTATTGAAGAAATTTTTCTTCAAAATATCGAAACTGTTAGTAAAGTAGGGAACTGGATTGTTGATTTTAAAGAAAACTCACTGTACTGGTCTAATGGCGTTTATAAACTTGCAGGTTATGAGCCAGGTGAAATCGAAGTTACTTTTGAAAAAGGTGTAGAGATACTTCATCCCGATGATCGAGATCGTGCGCTTGCTCATTTGTATGATGTACTTGAAAATGACATTGAGTATAACATACAGAAGCGGTTTTTAACGCATAAAGGAGAAATAAAAGAAATCCTCTCAAAAGCGACTCTGATTCGTGATGAAGATGGCAATCCACATCAACTAATTGGCATTTTTCAGGATATAACCGAACAAGTAATAATTCAAAACTCACTTAAAATAAGTGAAAATAGATTTCGTGCATTAGCAGAAAATGGTGCAGATGCCATAGTGATTATCGGGGTTGATGGAAAAGCAACATATGCCTCTCCTTCCATAAGAAATGTATTAGGATATAGTGAAGAAGAGGCTTTATCATTGAATTTATTCGAAATGATACATCCGGATGATCTTCCACTTATTGCTAAAAAATGGGAAGATGTGATTCAGAATCCAGGCGTCCCGATTGATGGACATACTTCTCGTACCAGACATAAAGATGGATCCTGGCGATGGCTTGAAGCTACAATTACTAACATGCTCCATGATCCAAATATTAATGGAATTGTCGATAATTTTCGGGATGTCACTGAAAAAATGTACAACGCTGAACAAATTCGGTTATCAAATGAACGCTTTGAAAAAGTTACTTCTGCGACCAACGATGCGATCTGGGACTATGATGTATTCTCTGATAATTTGTTTTGGGGTAACGGTTATTTCACACAATTTGGGTATGATCTGGAAGTAGTAAAACCAACCTTGAATTTTTTGATAAGTTTGATTCATCCCGATGACAGAGAACGAATTTCAGCTAAAATTCAACAGTATATGACGGATGGAATTAGCACAAACTGGTTCGAGGAGTATCGGTTTCAGAAATCAGATGGTAGCTATGCATTGATTATAGACCGAGGCGTTTTTATACGAAATTATCATGGAATGGTAATTCGGGTGGTTGGGGCCATGACCGATATAAGCTATCGTAAAGAGTATGAAGAATCTCTTAAAGAATTGAATTCAAAACTTGAGGAACAAACAAGAGACTTGATTGAGTCGAATCGTGAACTCGAGCAATTTGCCTATATCACGTCTCATGATCTCCAGGAACCGATACGCATGATCCATAGTTTTTTAAGTCTTCTGGAGAAAAGGTATGGTGATAAACTCGATGATAAAGCCCGGCAATACATTCATTTTGCCACTGATGGTGCCACACGAATGCGTCAAATTATTCTGGATCTGCTGGATTTCTCACGAATTGGGAAGTATGATGATAAAATTAAGCCGGTAGACCTGAATCAGGTTATTAAGGAAGTATTGGCAACTCACCGAAATCGAATAAACGAGTCACAGGCTCTAATTTCTAATAAAGGTTTGCCAACCCTTTTAACTATTGAATCTCCTATGATTCAAATCTTTCATAATCTAATTAATAACGCCCTGAAATATCATCGACAAGGAATCAATCCTGAGATTTTGATTGAGGCGAACGACTTGGGAGATGAATGGCAATTTAAAGTTACCGATAATGGGATGGGAATTGAGCCTGAATATCTCGAAAAGATCTTCGTGATATTTCAACGACTTCATACTCGTGAAAAAATTGACGGGACTGGTATGGGACTTGCAATAGTGAAGAAGGTAATTGAAAATATGGGTGGAAAGATTTGGGTAACATCAGAAGTCGGCAAAGGTAGTACTTTTTATTTTACTATTCCGAAATTGACCCAAAAACGTGGTAAGAAATCTAAAACTAATTAGAATCTGATTTCACTAGCTATCTCGATTTTTGCTTTTGATACGATCAGTCATAAAATGGTTAACTTTCGTCCATGAGTAGTGAACTTTTCCAAAAAGCTAAAGAGAATCTAAAATCCTACTGGGGATTTGATGATTTTCGTCCTGGACAGGATGAAGTTATCAAATCTATTCTGGCTGGTGATGAAACACTCGTTCTTTTCCCAACCGGAGGAGGGAAATCTTTGTGTTATCAGGTTCCGGCAACCGTACTACCCGGGCTTACATTAGTGATCTCACCCTTGGTAGCATTGATGCAGGATCAGGTTGACCAGCTACGTAAACGAGGAATTTCAGCTACGTTTATTAATAGTACAATCAGTCGCAAGGAAGTTGAACAGCGAATTGTTAATGCTTCCAATGGGATGTATAAACTACTTTATTGTGCACCTGAGCGCCTCGAAACACCATTCTTTAAAGCTGAAGCATCCAATTTGAATATTCAGTTGGTTGCAGTCGATGAAGCTCATTGCATCTCCGAATGGGGACACGATTTTCGCCCGCCATACCGAAAAATCAGGCAGAATATAGATGAATGTGTGGGTCCAACCCGTTGGATGGCCTTAACTGCAACGGCGACACCAAAGGTAAGTGATGACATAAAAAAAGTTCTTTCATTCTCAAATCCAACAATCATATCAAAGGGATTTGAACGAAAAAACTTGAAATGGTGGGTGGATGTGACTTCTCAAAAAGATACCAGATTGCTACAAATGGTTAAAAAAGCACCTGGATCCGGATTAATTTATGCAGGTACCCGTCGACTTTGTAATGAACTAGCTGAAATGATTCGATCCACTGGACTAAAATGTGAAGCTTATCATGCCGGACTTCCATCAGAAGATCGAGCCCGAATCCAACAACATTGGATTGACAATATGCTGCAAGTTGTGGTGGCAACCAATGCATTCGGAATGGGGATTGATAAATCTGATTGCCGTTATGTGATTCATTACGACATGTCGTACTCACTTGAAGCTTATTATCAGGAGGCCGGACGTGCAGGTAGGGACGGCAAACTCAGTTATCCAACACTCCTTATTCGGGATTCGGATATCAAAATTGCGCG
>DLXM01000069.1 GCA_003448835.1 Bacteroidota bacterium
ATCCGTGCCAGTATTTACAACGCGATGCCTATTGAAGGTGTGAAGGCACTGACGGATTTCATGGCCGAATTCCGCACCAAGAATGGATAAAAGCTGAGTTGATTCACTTTAAGAAAGGAGGTTTCGGCCTCCTTTTTTGTTTTAGAGAGTTTCAAATTATTTGAAAACTCTCATTTAAAATAATCTATCTGCTGTGTAAATTTCTCTCGGTTGACAGTCGCCGGCCGAAGTAGCTCAGTTGGTAGAGCAATGCTCTCGTAAAGCATAGGTCGTGAGTTCGAGTCTCATCTTCGGCTCCCAAAAAGGTTCTCTGCGTCGAGTAGGGGACCTTTTTTTGTTTCTACTTGTTGAATATAGATTCTAATAAATCAATATAATTTACTATCTCAGAATGCATCTGGATGAAGGGCTAAATCCGGAAATTCCCGGAGAATACTTTTATCCAATGTAATTAATTTGGTGTTTAAATCCTTAGCTAACCCAACAAACTCACAGTCATAAGCAGAACAATTTGAACGGTATACTAAATCCAGAATTTGAATTGAATTAACTTCAAATTGGTGATCTCGCATTTGTCGCTCGACTTTTTCCATGATTAAAATAGCCTGAGTTATATCAATTAGCTTTTTTCTTAGATATAAAGTCACAACATTCCTAAACTCACTTTTCCAAAGTATAGGAGCTACCCAATCTGAATCTTTGTTAAAGACTAAGTCGCTTTTTTGTGATTGATCAGATGGCAACCAAAAATGGGCCAGGATATTTGTATCGACAACAATCATGGTCTGCCTTGATCAATAATTTGTTGAATCTCATCAGATGGAATGGCTGTTTTAATACTTTGTCGAATTTGGTGTGCCTGATATAGTATTTCTTCTGATGAAACACGATTTGATAATGTTGATTGCTCTAAACATGCGATGATTTCGCTATTTATACTTCGGTGTTGAGCTTCAGCACGATCCTTAATTTTTTGATAAAGTGGTGCTGGTATATTTTTAACTGTAATACTTGGCATAATATTTTAGGTTACGTTATGGTATCATTATGAAACTAACATGTAGTTTGCTAAAATGCAAAACACTTTAACCATTTATTTAAATGTTATACTGTAGTATTGCACCTATTTAGTCAAAGTAATACATATCAATTTTTTTGATGTGTATTGACGCGGTTTTATGAATTATTTATGCAATTATTCCAAACATTATGCCCAAAAGAATCCTCTATAGATTAAATATGAATTCCGGTATCTTGTGGCACAATTATTTAATTTCAGACTTAACGAAAACTCAATGACCATGCCCTCAATTACTCTCAAAAAACATCACGATAAACGCATTAAAAATGGGCATGGATGGGTGTTCAGTAATGAAATTTTCTTAATCGATGGCGAAGCAGGTCCCGGTGATGTGATAGATGCGTTGGACTCTCACGGCAAATTCATCGGAATTGGTTATTATAACCCGAATTCTCTGATCGCTTTCAGGTTGTTATCTCATGAAAAAGTCGAAATCAATGCGGACTTCTACTCGAATCGCATAACCCATGCTGTCCGACATCGCGAGATTTTTTGCAAAAATGCCGAAGCAGTTCGACTTGTGCATTCCGAAAGTGATGGACTCCCGGGTGTGACCATCGACAAAATTGGAAACACGGTTTCTATTCAAATTGTGTGCGCCGGTGCCGATATTCATACTGATTTCATCGTGGATGCTATTAAAAAGGTCGTTAATCCAGATTACATCATCTTGAAAAACGAATCCGGACTCCGAAACTTCGAGGGACTCCCACTATTTACCAAGGTTGTCCATGGGGATGAAAATGTCCCGCCCACAAAATTCAGTGAACATGAAATCCAGTATGAAGCCGACGTTATCGACGGACAAAAAACCGGATTTTACATCGATCAGCGTGAAAACCGTTTGGCATTTCGTCGATGTATTTCCGAAAATGATGTGGTTCTGGATGCCTTTTGTAACGAAGGAGGGTTTGCTTTAAATGCTTCAAAAGCAGGTGCAAAACGAGTCGTTGCCATCGACAATTCCGAATCCGCATTAGATCGAGCCGCTCAAAACGCTAAGCGAAATGGACTGGACAAAAAAATTGAGTTTCAGAAACACGATCTGATGAAATGGATTCCGGAAAATGCCGATTCCCAAAAATTTGATGTAATCAATTTGGATCCACCGAGTTTTGCCAAGAATAAAAAAGCTGCCGGAAACGCACTACGTGGTTATTTAAAACTGCATACATCCGCATTAAAAATGCTTCAGCCGGGAGGATATTTATCTACGGCAACTTGTTCCCATCATATCGATACAGATCGATTTATGCAGACTGTAACCGATGCTGCATCCAAACTCAATAAACAACTAACATTAGTATATCGTGGGTCACAACCACCAGATCACCCGGTGCATCCATCCATGCCCGAGACAGAATATCTGCGTTTTTTCATATTTCGCTTGATGCCTTGATTTCAAAACATAAATTGAGTTAATTTTCGTTTAATCTGTTATTTTATCACTCGCATCCTGTTACAGTTCATTCACTTTCTTTTTCATGCATCGATTTAATTTCAAACTGTCCAACACCTTTGGACTGTTTTTCATACTTCTGGCTCTTTCGAGCTGTGCTGCAAGTCGCGGGATGACGCTCGAAACGGGCACCGCCAGCTGGTATGGACCCAATTTTCATGGGAAACATACTGCGAATGGTGAAGTTTACAACCAATATGAACTCACTGCCGCTCACAAGACACTTCCATTTAATACAGTTGTAAAGGTGACCAATCTGGATAACGGCAAGTCTGTTACGGTCAGGATTAATGATCGTGGACCATATGCCGGACGCAGAGTAATTGATATTTCCAGGGCAGCAGCTGAACAAATTGATATGATTGGACC
>DLXM01000040.1:0-2865 GCA_003448835.1 Bacteroidota bacterium
GGCCGACATATTTTTTCAGCCATCCAAAAATAAATTAGCCTTAAAAATGGAGACCAAATATTTTTCGCCCACCCCTAAACTATTCAAGCCCGTATTTTACACGTACCAGTCTTCGACAGTAATTACAATCGAATCGTTTCCGACCTATCCGGACCCGTTGATATCATCGTGATCTTGACCTTCAGATACGTTTGAATGTCAATCAGGAAAACCTGAGCTTCAACCGGAAAATCCGCAAAATCTTTAATTCCGTTGGTCGTTTTGTTCCATCCTTTGTAGGACTTATACACCGGTTTCACCCGCTCCAGATCCTTGAGACTCAGTGGCCAGTGCGTGATGGTCTCACCATCCAATTCATATGCAACACAGGCTTTAACTTCATTGAATGCATCCAACACGTCTAATTTAGTAATCGTCATTTCGTTCATACCGTTGATCCGGGAGGCGTATTTCAGCGCTACCAGGTCAATCCACCCGCATCTGCGCGGACGCCCGGTTGTGGCGCCAAATTCATTTCCAATTTTGCGCATGGTTTCGCCGGTTTCATCCTCAAGTTCGGAAGGGAAGGGTCCGTTGCCCACACGAGTGCAATAGGCTTTGGTAATACCCATTACATGCGAAATAGCTGTTGGCGGAAGTCCGGTACCAGTGCACGCACCTCCGGAAGTTGGAGAAGAGCTGGTTACAAAGGGATACGTTCCGTGGTCTAAGTCCAATAGCGCACCCTGGGCACCTTCCAACAAGATATCTTTGCCTTGTTCGTAGGCTTCATGCAGTATATTCGTGGTGTTGCCAATGTATGGACGCAGTTCATCCGCACAGTGAGTGATTTCAGCCATCAAGGAATCGATATCGAAATTGGCAGCGCCAAGTCCGGTGAGAGATGCGTTGATATCTTCAAGGGCATAGTCCAATTTCTCACGCAGGGTATCCGGTTCCATCAAATCCATCATACGGATTCCCATACGCGCTGTTTTGTGCACATAAGCCGGACCGATTCCGCGTCCCGTGGTACCGATTTTGTTGGCTCCACGGTCAGACTCCCGCGCCTGGTCGAGTGCTTTGTGGTAAGGCAGAATCACATGAGCAGACTCACTGACCAGTAGCCGTCCCTCAGGATTTACACCCATTTTTCGTACCGCTGCAATTTCTTCGAGCAGTTTCACCGGATCTACAACCACGCCATTACCGATGATACATGTAGTGTTCCCGTGGAAGATTCCGGATGGAATCAGGTGAAGTACGAAAGTTTTGCCATCAAATTTGAGGGTGTGGCCGGCGTTTGCTCCGCCTTGATATCGTACTACAAAATTGGTTTGATCACTGAGAAGGTCAACAATCTTTCCTTTACCCTCATCGCCCCATTGGGCGCCAATCACAACTCTTACGGGCATTATGCCTCAAAAAATTTAAGTGAATAATAAACTAACATAGTTGATAAACGTGTAAAAAGCCCACGAGTGCGGGCTTTTTACGAGTACAACGTGACAAGGGTACTGAGGAATCAGTCCCTTGTTGAACAGGAAGTATTTGAATTAGGCTTCGAATGATTTTACAGCTTCATCCAATGTTCTGTAGTGATCGAAAACGGTGATCAACTTAGTGATGATCAAGAGGCTTTCAATTTTATCAGTTGCATTGGCGATGCGCAAATCACCACCAGAATTCCTCATGGTAGTCAAAGCACCGATCAACATTCCAAGACCTGATGAGTTCATGAACTTAACTTTACTCAGGTCAACTACGATATTTTTCTTACCTGCATCGATGAGCTCGTGCAATTTGCTGTTCAGCTCAACTGCTACCGGTCCACCCATGATGTTGCCTTTGAATTCAATGACAACACAGTTATATCGCTCATTTACATTAAAACTCATATGATTCTCCGAATTATTTTGAACTTCCTGTTAAAAAAAATCATTTTTTCGCTACCAGACCTTTACGTTTCAAATCTACAAGGAGTGGAACAGCGATAAATAGTGTACTATAAGTACCCAAAACAATCCCAACTGTCAAAGCAAATGCGAATCCTTTGAGTACTTCACCACCGAAGATAAACAGCACAATTACAACAAACAAGGTCGTAAGTGAAGTTACTACAGTTCGGCTTAAAGTCTGGTTAATACTTTTGTTCACCATTTCACCAAGTTCCATGGTTTTGTAGATGAGAGTATTCTCGCGAATACGGTCAAATACGACCACAGTGTCGTTTAATGAGTAACCAACGATGGTAAGAAAGGCTGCGATAATGGTCTGGTCAATGTCCAGACTGAACGGCAGAATTTCGTTAAAAATAGTAAACATACCCACGATAATTATTACGTCATGCACAATCGCTGATACCGTTCCGACGGAATACCCGACATTTCGGAATCGAACCAGGATATACAAAAAGATAACTACCAGTGAGAAAATCACGGCGTACAAGGCTCCACGTTTCAAATCATCGGCAAATCGTGGACCCACGACATCCGATTTGATGATGACGGAGTTATTGTCCGGGAATGTTTCTGCCAAGGTGCTCAAAATCAATGCCCGAAGAGCTCCGGTTTCCATTTCGACATCAGTACGAATAAGCAAATCGCGACTTAAACCGAATTGTTTTACTTCCGGTTGGGATCCTAGTACGTCGGTAAGGACACTACGAACCTCGGTTACGGATGCGTCGCGGTCGAATTCGACCACGATTTCGGTACCACCATTAAAGTCGATACCGTACGACAGTCCTTTAAATGCGACTGCACTCAGTGAAATTAACACCAGGACCGTAGATACGATGTATCCGATCTTTCGGTTGTTTATAAAATCGAAACTTGGATTTTCAAATAATCTCATAACTGTTAAATATTAAAATCGTTTTTTGGT
>DLXM01000040.1:3032-3807 GCA_003448835.1 Bacteroidota bacterium
AGTAAACTTTTACCCGCGCGTTGTTCCTCACGAATACGATCGAAAATTAGCACGTTTGCATCCACCGCCATACCAATGGTCAGTACGATACCTGCCATACCGGGTAGGGTAAGTGTAGCACTGAACGCCGCCAAAATCCCAAGGATGAAGAAAATACTGGTGATCAGAGCAACATCCGCAATCGCACCTCCTACGTGGTAGTAGAATATCATGAAGATTGCTACAATGACTAATCCGTAAATAATCGCGTTAAGTCCATCGTTGATGGATGCAGCACCTAAGGTCGGCCCAACAACGCGTTCTTCAACGATATCCAATGGCGCTGGTAATGCACCGGACATCAAAATGTTCACAAGGTCATCAGCTTCCTGAAGTCCGCCGAGACCAGTTATGGATGATCTTCCATCATTGATTCGGTTGATTACATTTGGATAAGTATAAACGAAGTTATCGAGGATGATAGCGACAGGTCGTCCGATGTTTGCTCCTGTGATTCGTGCCCATCGGGATGCTCCCTCACGGTTCATGGTCATCGATACTTGTGGCTCATTGGTTATTGGATCGAAGGTTGGACTCGCTTCAGTGATGACTTCACCGGTCATTTCAACGTTACGTCGGACCCCTATCAATGAGAAGTATTCGATCATATCTTCAGTGACGAATTCCGGTTTTGAGGTCCAGAGTAATACAACGTCGCGTGGTAATAATCTTTGAACTTCAGGACGTTCAATCAGACTGATGACAGCTGCGGTGTCGCGCGCTGCTGCGGATCCGA
>DLXM01000357.1 GCA_003448835.1 Bacteroidota bacterium
TTATGGGTTAGTAATAGTATGATTGATAGCGCTACTTATGAGGAATTTCAGGCGTTTTGTAAATCCAATGGTATTGTACTGAATAACATTGATACGTTACTTATGAATGAAAAAGTGTGTGATTGGGTGAAACTGCTCATGAATGACCCCCATCCAAATTTTGGTGCACTAAGTGATATTATTCGATTATATGTGCTTAATCAAATGGGTGGATGGTACTTTGACACGGATGTTGAAACTGAAGACAACGCTTCTTTGCCATGTAATTTACATACTCACTTTGGATTTTCCTTGAACTTGAAAGATGATGAAGACAGTCCATTTTATTATTCACCTGATATATTGGTTTCATGTCCTCAAAGTTCTTTTTTATTAAAATCGATTGAAATTATTGAGGCATTGGTGAGAGACGAGCCCTCACTTGATGCAATAAACCATCAACTTCATGATGTTTTGCAAGAAAAACGCCGATTAGCGACTTGTTATACAACAGGTGAAGTAGCATTTGCCGCTTGTTGTAGATTAAAAAGCTGGTATCTGGCCCCATTGATATCATTTAAGATGGATGCACCCCAAAGAACGTATATTCCACACCTAGATTCGTTCAGAAAAATATCAGTACATTTCCTATCACCTGAATTACGTTTTATATGTTATGAAGAAAGCTCCTACCTTGGGGCACGTAGGAGTTTGCCGCCAGAGGAAGAATGTGAGTATATTGATGCAATGCTTACTTTATTTAACACATCTATTGAGGATGTAACGGCTCAATCAGTGATCACGCATCGATTTAAAAATATAGGATTTTGGTCAGGACAACCGGCAATCAGTGAGCCTCAAAAATCAATTGATTCTGGTTTGAAATTTATCTGATGTAATAAAAAAATCCTTAAGTTGGTTGGCTTTTCCATTGCTCACCAAGCCCGTAAATCAAAGCTGCTGCGCATGTTACCTGGCTTAATGAGCTCTGCTTAGCCGATTCTTTTAGATAATATATTGCTTCTATGTGAACTCTAGGTTTTCCATCGTCATGAAGAATGATAATCTACAGTTATTAATGCTGATCAAATTATTGTATTAGATCATAGTCGTACCGTTGAAAAGAGTGCGCATGGTGAGTTACTGAAGCAGGGTGGATTGTATGCCGAATTATGGGAAAAACAAACGCATGAAAAACTTGTGGGTGCAGCATGACTAAGCAAAACAATCTTTTCACCTGGTCATCCATTCTAAAGATAGCCCTTGAGCATGGAAAAAACTTTGCTCTCGCCAATATCATTGCCGTGATAAAGACATTGATATATTTACCCGTCCCGTTGATTATTCCAAGCCTTATCAATGAGGTTTTGTTAAAGCAGCCAGGATTTTTTACAAAAATGTTATCCAAGGTATTATCAGCGTATCTCATTACCCCTGGATTAATAATGATAACAGCATTTACATTGGTGCTGACGCTACGCGTTTTTGTTGAGATTTTAGGTGTTTTACAGGGGCGTGAGTTTAAAATCATCTCAAAAGATGTTGTATTGAGCATGAGAACAAAATTATTGCTCCATCTAAACAACATATCGATGAAGGAATATGAAACGTTAGGCAGTGGAAAATTAGCATCCTTCTACATCAAAGACCTGGACACAATTGATGAGTTTATCGGGACGACTGTTAGCCAATCCGTGATTGCGATTCTTGCCTTGATTGGTGTTATTATCGTATTGTTTTTAATCAATTGGAAAATTGCTTTATTCATCCTGTTGTTTAATCCACTATCCTTGATATTAACAGCTAAGTTCTCCAAAAAATTGAAGGAATTAAAAACGTGCCAAAACAAGGCATTTGAATTATTTCAAGAAGCCTTTATTGAGACCATCGATGCCATCGCTCAGATTAGATCGGACAATAAAGAATCGGGGTTTATTCAAAAATTGATTGGAAAAGCTCAGCAGGTGAGGGACGATTCCATTGCCTATGAATGGAAAACAGAAATTGTCAGCAATTTCTCCGGAATGCTGCTGTTCATCGGTGTTGATTTATATTACATCTTTGCGATGACCTTGATTTTAGTAAACGACTTTACCATCGGGATGATGATTGCGCTCTTGCAATATGTGTTTCAAGTGCAGTGGTACATGACCGTTCTCGTCGATATGCAGTCAAAATTTTATGCCGCCGACTCAGCGCTGACACGAATCAATGAAGTCATGCAGTTTGAAACGGAGCCTGAATATATTGAAACAATAAACCCCTTTATGGATAGGCAGAACATAACGATAGACATAAACAAGCTGTCATTTTCATATGTCCCGCAAAAACCAATATTGACTGATATTACTATGCAAATAGCGCCCAATACAAAAGTTGGTATTGTTGGTACAAGTGGATCTGGAAAGTCGACGTTGATTCAAGCTTTATTAGGCTTTTATCCAATCACATCAGGTGAAATTACAATAAACAGTGCCAGTATTCATGATGTTGGTTTTAAGCGGATCAGGGAAAACATAAGTACGGTCTTGCAAAGCCCGGTAATGTTTAATGACACCATCCGGAATAACGTGACTCAGGATAAAAACATTACTGATGAGCAAATTTGGAAAGCACTAGAGATGGCGCAACTTAAGCCCTTGATCGAAAGCTATGAACTGAAACTGGATACCCAAGTCGGTAAACGTGGTGTGCGTTTCTCTGGTGGTCAACGCCAGCGCTTTGCAATCGCGCGAATGTTACTCTGTGATTCAAAAGTAGTTATATTAGATGAGGCAACCTCAGCATTGGATTTACAAACAGAGCATGATTTGTTTAAATCCATCCATGATTTTTTGGCTTCCAAAACTACGATTGTGATCACTCACAGATTAAGTACCATCATAGATTCTGATATTATCTATGTTATGAATAATGGACAAATTGCGGAGCAGGGTACACACAACAATCTTGTTCAATTAAAGGGCATCTATTACAGTTTGTTGACCTTGCAACAATCTAAAGACGATTAATCAATTAATGACGTAAAACGAACACTATAGGATGTTTGGTGAACTAACAGAATAATACAGGTTTTTATGTAGGGAAAACGAATTCTATAGTCCCGGTCAAATGACTTGAGATTACACGTTTTACATGCAATCTTAAGGGGACCATAACATGAATCTAAAGCCAGTGAATCAACGATTAATTTCGTTAGACGTTTTTCGAGGGATCACCATTGCCTTGATGATCCTAGTTAATAGTCCTGGCAACGCAACCCCTTATTATTGGCTTGAACACTCAGCTTGGAATGGCTGTACGCTGGCTGATTTGGTTTTCCCTTTTTTCATTGTGATAGTTGGTATTTCGTCAGTACTGGCGCTAACAAATTTAAAAGCAATGAGTGCCAGCACGCCACGCTTGTTAGAAAAAGTCATTCAACGTAGCGGGTACATTTTTCTCATGGGGCTATTACTCAATGTAATTCCCCATTTTGACCTATCTACACTCCGAATCTTAGGCGTGTTACAACGCATCGCAATATGTTATTTTTTTTCAGCACTCTTGTTTTTAACCACGAGAATACAAACACAAGCTATCATTATGTTGGTTTTACTCTTCGGTTATGGGTGTCTTATGACCTACACCCCTTTTATATTGGACGGAAATTTAGTAGGCACTATTGACAGGTTGGTCTTTGGAGCAGCTCATTTATATACGCCTACATTCGATCCTGAAGGACTTTTAAGTACCCTACCTGCCATTGCATCGGTATTACTTGGCAACCTCATTGGCTTTGGCTTGACGTCATCGCGAACAAACAAACAAAAACTCCAATGGATAAGTGCCGCAAGTTTAATGCTGGTCTTCATAGGATGGATTTTGGATTTTACGTTGCCAATAAACAAAGCCCTCTGGTCAAGTTCCTATGTTTTGTTGACCGGTGGCATAGCACTGTTAGTATTCTCAATCCTCTATTTTTTTATTGAAATAAAACACTGGATAAGATGGTCAAAACCTTTCGCTCTTTTAGGGCGGCATGCCATGCTGGTGTACATGCTGCACGTTTTGTTTTTAAAGATTCAAGGCATAATTTTCATGCATAATTCCGAAGGCGCGACAGTTAATTTTCGGGTATACCTCACCGAGGTACTATTCAGTCATTTTACGCCAGAAAACGCGGCGCTCTGCTATGCGGTCAGTTATACTCTGCTTTGGCTGCTTGTTATTAAAGGCTTTGAAAAATGGCAAAAACAATATCGTAGTTTTAACTAAAACAGGATTTCACAATGCCTAACTTATTTATGGTCGACCTTCTCGGAACAGAAATTCTAGAAGAAGAAAGATCAATATTACAACATCCCAATGTTGGCGCGCTTATTCTATTCACCCGCAATTTTAAAGATCCCGAACAACTGAAAAATCTTATTGAGGCCGTTCGTTCAATTCGCCCTGATATCTTTATTGCAGTTGATCATGAAGGTGGCATTGTACAACGTTTTCAGCGACATGGCTTTCGCTCTCTGCCTGCAGCTCGTGTTTTTGGAGATATCTATGATTTAAATTCAGAAGCAGGCATTAAACTCGCGAGACAATATGGCGAAATAATGGCAAAGGATTTACTAAAATATGGGATTGATTTAAGTTTGGCTCCCGTGCTTGATGTTCATGGGGTGAGTAAGGTTATTGCTGGACTGGATCGTGCCTTTCATCAAAATCCGGATATTGTTGTGGAATTGGCGACCGCATTTATTCACGGAATGAATGAAGCCGGCATGCCTGCAGTTGGCAAACATTTTCCAGGTCACGGTTCGATTGCTTCCGATTCGCATATTTCAATGCCAGTTTGTGAATCGTCAAAAGATGAATTGATCAATGGCGATTTAAAACCATTTATCGAACTGATGGGTAAGAATATATTAAGTGCCGTCATGCCTGCACATGTTACCTACACAGCCATTGATGCAAATCATGCAGCCGGCTTTTCAAAAATTTGGTTACAAGATATTTTACGTCATGAGCTTGATTTTAAAGGTATGGTTTTAAGTGATTGCTTAGGCATGGCCGGCGCAGATATTGGTAATATGAATACCCGGGCAACTCAGGCACTTGAAGCAGGTTGTGATATGTTAATTGTATGCAACCAAACACGCGCATTATTGTATGAAGTATTACAAACCGTTACTTTCGAGCAATCGCCAGCGTCGATGCAACGTATTGAAACATTCAAAAGCAATATGGCACGTTTTTCCCAAGACACAACGGCAAGAATTACTCCCTATCTGCCTTTTACATTACATGGGGCAACAGATAGAGCTTCGGATAATTCATCAGCATTGCATACGAGTGAAACGTTAAATAATACGAGCTCAATTTAATTAGTTGCCAGGGACTATAGGGGCTACTCGACCTCTAAGTAAAAAAGGTGTGGACAATTCATGCCTCTTTTTTAATCAGTATATTTTCGATCCTCTATCTGACCGCATTGTTTTTACGGACGGATGCTTTTCGGCGCATGTTGATTAGTATATAATCACCGATAAATGATCATGGTTGGTCCAATATGGGTCTTATCCTGACATACAGGAATAATAATGCTGACAAAAAAAGAGATTGGCTCATCTGCTCCAGAAACTGGGGTATCTCCAACTGATGTATCGTCATTAAGCGAAAAAAAAGAATCTTCCGAGCTAGTATATTCATCGGTCGGTCATGCCTTGCATTTTGTTACGGAATTGTTCGGTAGTACTGAAAAAGCTGTTCATGTTTGCGAACCCCTATTGACTTTGACGCTACGTCAACCTGTATCGTGTACTTGATATACAATTTTATATATTAAATAAAGAGGAAAAAATGTTTACTGATAATCAAACCACAGTTGCCGAGGATGGCGCTGATATCGAACTAGGGATGATCAATCAGGATGAAGAACATACTGTTGAGAATCTACCCGCAGTACAAACTGCAGATACCATTACCGTTTGGCAAGTCGCAGATGGGTTACGTGTTTTAGTTTTCTCAAAAGAGAACTGTCCAAGAATTGCCAGTGCTGTCTTATTATCAGGGCTCAGTGCAGGACTGAACTTTTTATCACCGGCATTGTTAGGTGAGTCTATTCATATTCTATCAAATGATAATGAAACAGTCGTATTTGCTGGAGCGGAACTATCTTGGCTACCTATTATTAGCATGCTGGTTTGCTCATATGGGTTGGCA
>DLXM01000234.1 GCA_003448835.1 Bacteroidota bacterium
GGTGGCATTATAATTACTCCCGGAGCAATATAGGCTCCTTTTCTCACCGAACTCCCCCCAGGTACAAGCCTGATTTTATTGGAAACTTTGAATGTCTGTGGCAATAAGTTGTGCTTATCTACAAACCCATTGTGCTCAATTAGTTCACCTGCTTTAAAGGCATTCAGGATTTCTTGTTTCACATTGAAATCCACAATCCATTTGCCATTTTCAAAATATGCACATCGCTGTTCGCCGCGTTCAAGCTGCTCAATAATTTCAACCCAACTCATGATATTGTCCCAATTTTTTCGTTTTCAGTTTTAATACGTCCCGAATATTTGCAATTTTCGAACCACAACCGAACCTGATTCGAATATTCAATTAATTCGTCCAGTTGTTTATAATCGTCACTATGTAATGGCAGCTTGACACAACTTGATTTAATTCTACCTTCTTTAGCCATTAATGCTTTTACCGGTACCGGATTAGAAGATTTAAACAATGCAAGTGAAGCCATTTTCCATAAATGAATATCAGCCATGGTTAATTTATGTTGTAAGCCAAGCTCAACATAAGCATGAACTTCACGTGGCCAGACATTCGATGCAACTGATACCAGTCCAACTGCTCCACAAGATACAAAATCCGCCAAACAGGGGTCATCGCCGCAATAGATATTACCCATTCCAACTGCATCCTGATATTTTATCATTAAGTCGGGTGAGCCACTGGATTCTTTAATTGCCCAGAAATTCGGATGTGAAGCAAGTCTTCGAGCAGAATCGGTGTTCAATGCTATAGCTGTTCTTCCCGGCACATTATAAAGCATACATGGACGCGAAACATGGTCCATTAAGGTCTTAAACCAATGAAATTGTCCTTCAACACCAGGTTTTGAATACATAGGAGTGACCATGAGGTATCCATCAATATTTTTTGTCTCGAGATAATCCAGCCATTCCAAAGTTGATTCTAGATCGAAACCTCCCACACCGGCAATAATTGGAATTTTTAAATTTAGTTCACTAATGATCGCAATTATGCTTTCTTTTTCAGTTATTTTAAGATTCAAAGCCTCACCCGTACTTCCCAGGATTACGATTCCGTTACCGGCGTGTTCTTGTTCGTGTACCAGGTTTATTAAATCGGATTCATTCAGAGATCCATCCGGATTCAAAGGTGTGACCAAAGCAGTCCATAACCATGTGGTTTTTAATGATGACATGTATTTTTTTCAGTATAGGTGTTTGTATTTCATCATCAATTGTTGAAGATCATAGAGCCCGGAATCAATCGTCGATTTGTTTTTATGAATAAACTCAGCGGTTTGGAGAGCTCCTTTTGCAAAAACATCTCGATTGGTAACTTCATGGCCTATAGTGATGGATTCAAAATCATTACTAAGTATAAGCTCATGGATTCCCTTGATATCAGCTTCTCTAACAGATTTGATTTGGACATCGAATCCTAGGGCATCTTTCCACAAAAGCGCTGTCCCACTTGGCGCATCGATTTTATGCACATGATGAGTTTCAGTCAAATTCATGGTAAAATTATGGATTTCAGGCTGATTCCTCAGTTCCTTTAGTAGCTTAAGTACAAGTCCACATCCAATACTGAAATTACCGCTATGAACCCAAATCGATGTATTTTCACGAACTTTTTTATTGGTTTCAGCCCAACTTCCCGGCCATTGGAAACCTGTACTTCCGCTTACGACAGGGACTCCGGATTCCAAAAGCATCGGCATCCATTCCAAAAATGCTTTTCCCGGCACAAACGAGATAATAATATCATGTTTAACCAGTTGATTCGCCTTTGGCGTGGATGTTGAGTTGTACACGGTAACTTGATGATCTGAAAGCTTGGCCAGATGTTCAACCCTAGAACCGGTTTTACCGTTACCTAATAATGCAATATTCATGAATCATATCTTCAAAATGATGGATTAACACCGTCCGAGGATGATAGATCAACCTTCTAATCGAATGATAGGCAGAGAGATAGAAGAATAGCAGCTGGATAGCTACTTATATCTAAAGCGCTCCACGTAAGTTCGTTAGAAAACTCATCGTGACAGTCCAGGAGATTCAACTCACTAAACCAACCAACTTTCCGGTCTATCGGAAAATCAGTTTCGGCAGTAACCACCCTGACTGTGAATTATCGGCACTTTCACATGAAAGTTAGACACCTACACACAGCTACCTTGATACTGCACCTCTTCAGGTAAAACTAAGTTAAGAACTTATTTGAATGGGAAAAACAGTAAAAATACTGATTATGCAGCCTCTTGATCTGCATTATTTGCTAAAGTAAAATCTTCTTTAAGAATCTGTTGTATTGGAATGTATTTTTTGAAACCGGTTTTTAAATCATTCCATCCCTCAAGAATGGTTTGGGCTCTATTACTTCCCGTTGACTCAGAATATTCCGAAATCAGCGAATAAATCTCACTGTAATCTTGTTCTGATAATGAAATTTCATTTATGTACTGATTATTAATGTGTTCACTCTGATCACCATAAATATAGATTGAACCCCCGGTCATACCTGCACCAATATTACTTGATGTATTCCCAAGTATTATCACACGTCCGTTTGTCATGTATTCGCAAGCATGTAAACCGGTACCTTCAACAACTGCGGTAGCACCTGAATTTCGAACAGCAAAACGATCACCTGCAAGACCATGAACAAACATTTGTCCACCAGTGGCTCCATAAAGGGCACAATTGCCAATTATTGAATTTTCCTCGGGACGAAATGTTACATGTTCATTTGGACGAATTATCATTTTCCCGCCGGACATTCCTTTACAGACCGAATCATTGGCTTCACCAAATAATGAGGCTGATACGCCATCTGTCATGAATACCCCAAATCCTTGTCCAGCGCTACCTTTAAATGTTAGATTGATATCGAAATTTGGTTGAATTTTCTCGAAATTCGGATGACCACTTCGTATCATATCCTGGCGTTTATCTCTCGATATTCCAGCAATTTTACCAAAAAGAGTAGCCATCACAGCGCGATCAGTCGTATAAATATCATAATCTAAATCAACTGAACCCCCTTGTGACAAAACCGTTTCGCAATCGTCGACAATTTTTTGATTTAGTGAGTTGATACCTTCAAAATAGAGTTCTGTTTTCATGGAATTATCATCAGATCGCTCACGAAGGAAGTATCCTAAATCAATATTTCGTGATGATATCAAATCAGCATGTTTCAGGTTTGCGTCCAGCAAATCAGTGCGACCACGAACTTCATCCAATGTTGCAACGCCAAGCTTTGATAAGTGACGTCTAACATCCTCAGCCAGGAAATTCATCAAACTGACAATATGCTCTTTACTTCCTTTGTATTTTGCCTTGAATTTTGGGTCATGTGTGGCAATTCCGGTTGGACACGTATTCTTCTTAATAATACGAGCCATAACACATCCCTCAGCTACAAGCAGCAATTTTCCAAATTCAAACTCCTCAGCTCCCAAAATAGCAGCCATCACAATGTCTTTTCCGGTGTGAAGTCCACCGTCTGTTCGCAGGATGACATTCTTTCGCAGATTATTTTGAATCAATGTTTTGTGTACCGCAGCCAAACCAAACTCGAAAGGTAGACCTGCATGTTTCATAGAGCTCAGGGATGCCGCACCAGTACCACCATCACCACCGGAAATGTGAATGATATCAGCACCTGCTTTTGCCACTCCGACAGCGATAGTCCCGATATTTGCCCCGGAAACTAATTTGACGTTTACTTTAGCGCTCGGTTTGAGTTGTTTAAGCTCGTAAATAAGCTCTTTCAGGTCTTCAATACTGTAAATATCGTGTAATGGTGGAGGTGAAATCAGATCCACCCCAATATTTGCATGTCGAGCTCTCGCAATGTGCTCATCTACTTTTATCCCCATCAACTGACCACCTTCACCAGGTTTAGCACCCTGAGCAATTTTTATTTGAAACTCATCTCCGGATATTAAATACTCAGCGGTTACACCAAATCTGGCAGATGCAATTTGTTTGGCAGTGGCAGTGATTCCGTCAGTATAATAGTATGGATTCTCTCCACCTTCGCCGGAATTAGAACGCCCTCCAATTTCCCGCATCGCCAAGAAGATATCGCGTTGCGATTCTGCACTGATAGCACCAAATGACATCGCACCGGACCCAAAAGTTTTCAAAATCGATTCAGCTGCTTGGATTTCATCTAATGGTTTGGATTCTGTGGCGTCCTTTAAAGATAAAAGATGTCTGATATTAACCGGTTCATCATCTAATCCGGCTTTGAGATATTCATTATACAGCTCAATCGAACGCAAACTTTGTCCTGATTCACGAACCAATTCATGGATAATTTTTGATCTGGTGTTCGTCATGGAGTGCTTTTCACCCTCAGTACCTTTGTTGTGCTCTTTATAGAAATAGCTTTTCAGAACCTTTTCATTCGATTGAGCAACAGAGGCAACTTCCATATTTCGGTCAATCATCTTTGCTAATTGCTCGATTTCGATACCACCAATGGGTGAACGTAATCCCTTGAAATATTCTTCGGTTAGCTTTTGTCCTACACCAATTGCTATAAAAAGTTTTGAGCTTTGATAACTTCTGACTACAGAAATCCCCATTTTGGCCATAATTTTTAACAGCCCTTGCTCAAAAGCTTTTATAAGGTTTTGTTCTCGTTTATCAGTATGAATTTCACGAAGTTTACGATCATCAGAATAACGGGCATATTCCAAAGCCAAATAGGGACACACGGCAGATGCTCCAAATCCAACTAATGCTGCAACGTGATGTGTATTTTTAATTTCACCTGAGTGTACCACAACGGATGCATCCAAACGCATACCTGATTCATTCAATTTATTAACTACTGCGCGAAGAGCCAGTAATCCAGGAATAGGGGGACGTTCTATACTTGCGAGTCTGTCAGATAGAACAATAATTGAATACCCATTATTTACTGCTTCACATGCCTGCTGAGCTAATTTGTTGAGCTGTGCATTTAACCCGATAGCACCATGTAATCGCTCATAGGTCATATCTAACTCATGAGTTTTTATACGGAGTTTTCGTTCTGTCTTACCATCCAGTGAAAATAAAAACTTCATTTCACCAAGACTCAGAACAGGACTTTTGAGCTCATACGCCACAGAAGGAGGGATCAACTCTTTTTTCTCGAAAATGTTGGGTTTTTTACCCAAATGGACCGTTAAATCAGTGACCATTTCTTCTCGGAGGTAGTCCAGCGGCGGATTAGTTACCTGTGCAAAATTCTGGTAAAAAAAGTCGAAAAAAGAGCGTGGTTCTGTTGATAAAATTGCTGGTCTGGCAGTATCACCCATTGAACCAATGGGCTCCTTGCCCTCAGTTATGATGGGAATTAAAACTTTTGAAATATCTTCATCTGAATAATTAAATATATGTTGCTTGTGTAAAAGCTCGGCACTTTCATCAAGCGCATTTGATTTTATAGGATGGAGGCGTGAGTCAAAATTGGCATCATAATTCTCTCTGGATTCACTTGGATCGCGAAAATGAACTTCTCCACGATCAATATCAACTTTAACGCCACTTCCGGCATGTAAAGTGCCTTTTTTTAGGATTGTAGCTTCATCAATTTCAAATGATCCAGCTTCTGAAGAAAGATAAAAGTGATCAGCTGTTAATGCCCATCTACAAGGTCGGAATCCATTTCGATCCAAACGAGCTCCAATAGATTGACCATTGGAGTATGTAATAAATGCCTAACCATCCCATGGTTCCATTGCCCGACTCCAAAATTTATAAAACGAACTTTTACCTTTAGCAGGGGGCATCATAATGGCCAGAATGTCTTCAATACTCGGGATTGAGCTGCGATACATCAACGCTTCAACCATTTCATTAAGGCTGCCTGAATCACTAATCCCTGCGTGTGTTAGTAGTTCATCCTCTCTAAGACCAAGATATCGCTCGCGCGAATACGCCCATGATCGATTTCCGGCAATTGTATTTATTTCACCGTTGTGTCCGATCAATCGAAAGGGCTGAACTTTGTCCCACGAAGTTTTTGTATTTGTAGAAAATCTGCGATGATACAAAGCAAATCGTGTTTTGAACAATGGATTTTGTAAATCCAGATAAAATTTGTCGAGATCAGCCGATTTTGTGAGGGCTTTATAGTTAATAGCGTTAGCAGATAGAGAGGTGAAGAAGAATTCTTTACTGATTCCGTTTTCTTTTTCTTTAGTTCGGGTTAGTTGCTTGGCTGCGTATAAAAGCTTATCAAAAGATGAACTGGTTCTACAATGTTCCGGTCTTTTGATAATGGCATGGATGATACCGGGCATAGATTCTAATGCCTCGGGTCCCAGAACCTCAAGATTAGTAGGTACATTTCTGTATTCCAGAATTTTGAGTCCAAGGAATGAAAAAGTATCCTCAAAAACACGTAGTGCTAGTCTTTTACGCTCAGGATTTGTTGGAGTAAATAGCGAAGCTACGGCTATGGTATTTTTTTCATAACCAAATAGTTCAAACGGAATATCTGTCATGATCCCGGCACCATCTCCGGTTATTTGATCAGCAGCACAAGCACCACGATGTTCAACACAACGAAGTGCTCTTAATGCCATTTGAAGGTGTTGATGAGAATATTCCTTCTTCAAACTTGTAACAAACCCAACCCCACAAGCAGATTTTTCTGCATGCGAATACTCGTAACCCATAATTATCTCCTAACAGTAATTTAACTGGCAATATGACGAAGACAGCTTATACCTGTCTGTTTCTTATAACAATTGCACGTAAATCGTGCTCCCTAACTTTTTAACTATTTATCCAATAACCTTAAAAATATGCTGATTGTCAAGAGTTTTTTTGAAAATATTTAAGCCAATTACGTCAAACGAACTGAAATACCATTGTTTTTCATGGCATTTTTAAGTGCTGGTATTTCGATTTCTTTAAAATGAAAAATGGATGCAGCCAGAACGGCATTTGCTTTGCCAAATTTGATTGCATCTATACAGTGCTCAATGGTTCCTGCACCACCACTGGCAATTAAAGGTACCGGTACGTTCTCGCTTATAATTTTTAAGAGTTCGATGTCGAATCCGGATTTTGTGCCATCTTTATCCATACTGGTCAACAAAATTTCACCTGCTCCTCGTTTACCAACTTCAATTGCCCACTTTAGTGCATCCAACCCTGTATTTTCAGTACCGGCTTTCGTAAATACACTCCAGTTTTCACCGGTTCTTTTTGCATCAATCGCCGCTACTATACATTGTGATCCAAATCGATCTGAAGCTTGAGTAATTAAATCAGGATTTTTTATGATACTGCTGTTTAATGATACTTTATCAGCACCGGCTTTTAATAAATTTGAAATTTCATCCACAGAACCAATTCCACCTCCGACGGTAAACGGAATATTGATCACTTTCGAAATTTTTTCGACTAAATCAATTAAAGTTTTTCTGCGTTCATTTGTTGCTGTGATATCCAGAAATACTAATTCATCAGCTCCTTCAATACTATATCGTTTTGCTAATTCCACCGGATCTCCGGCATCTCTTAATCCTTCAAAGTTTATACCCTTCACTGTTCTGCCATTTTTTATATCCAGACAGGGGATAATTCGATTCGAAAGCATATAATAATTTTAAATTTTTATTTTCTAAATTTACGAAGTTTAGACGGATGAACACATTTTTGTATCTTTGAAAGATGAATAACCATATCAGAACGAAACTTAGTGAGTCGCAAGAGGATTACCTTAAGCACATTTTTTTACTTTCAGAAAGTACTCATAGAGTTACAACTCAATCACTTGCAGATCATCTGAAAGTGAAACCTGCTTCAGTTACAGGGATGATCAAAAAACTTGCTGATGTGAATCTGATCATCTATGAACGCTATAAAGGGGTCCAGCTCACAGAATCCGGCGAAAAAGTTGCG
>DLXM01000130.1 GCA_003448835.1 Bacteroidota bacterium
GGATTTTTCGGGCTTCCGTGATTTTCCATCCACTGTAGGGTTGACGGAAAACAACAACATCCGCTTTCACATGTTTTACCAGTTTTTCAAGATTATGATTGGTTTGATTATCGTTTAAATCACTCAATCCTAATAACAAACTTCGACAATTATGTACTTTTACCACTCGTTCAATCTCTTCCCAGGGATGATCGGCAATGGTGGTGAGCGCGTCAGGACGTAATCCGGCATCAAATGAGGCTTTAAGCGCATATTGTGTTACATCCCTGCTGGAAACAAGTCGTTTCTCAATATCATCCTTTTCAGTACTTGGAATTACAATAGAAAGGAGTAAAACCCGTCCAACTACCGGTGGGGCAAGTGCATTAGCAACAAATACCATTGATTCTGTATTTGCAGGATTTGAAATTGGTAGCAAAACTAATGGACTTAAACCTCTTAATCGAAGTAGATTTGGATCCAATGCCTGTTCTGATGCTTCTATTGCCTGAGCTTTTTTTACAAAAAAGGATACAAAAAGAACAGCCCCAATAATAAGCCATATCAGTGATATAAGTCCGGCAGCCGGTACAACGATAGCCTGAAAAATTGCCAATGCTAAACATGCGATCATTCCAATTATAGGAAGTACAGGAAAAAATGGAGCTCTGAATGTTTCGCTTTCTTTATAACCACGATTACGCATTAATATCATGATCAGATGTCCTAATGCATACGTTACCAGAAAAATCAAACTTGATGCCGCACCCGCTGCAGCTACATCCGGCAAAATCATAACAAGTAGCGCGACAATTCCACTTGTGACCCAAATTGAAGTAATTGGGGTTCCGTGTTTCTCATCAATAATTGACAATTGATGAGTTAATGTGCGGTCATCTGCCATTCTTAGTGAGATACGGGAGGCAGCAAATAGGTTTGCTTGTAAAGCCGATAACATGGAAAATATACCAGCTACTATAACCAGCCAGAATCCAAATGCACCCAGATAATTTTGCGCAGCTACGGCTAATACCGTTTCTGGATTTTCCTGACTCAATTCAGTTATTGATTCCCCGGGTGGCACACCAACCGTCGACATCACAAATAGTAATGGAATATAGATCGTAAGTCCTACTACAAGTGTCCCTATCATTGCTTTTGGAATTGTTTTTTCCGGATTTTTAATTTCCCCTGCAGCAGAACCAATGAGGTCAAATCCCTGTAGTGCAATAAATGTGTATCCCATAGCAGCAATAACTCCGTTGAAACCGCCGGAAAAAAACGGTTTAAGGCTCTGGGTTATCTGAGTGAAAGGTGTTTGTATAAAAACCGCGAGTCCACCGGCAATGAGTATCGCAAATACTGCAAGTTTACCAATATTTATAAAAAATCCACCATCTCCGGTGCCTCTAATTAGACTAATCGCAAAATAACCAATAGCGGTTAGGGCTAACAAAACAGGTAATAATTCGAACTCCTGGATTACATTAAACCAACCAACCGGAATTTGTTGAATTGCAAACATGGCAAAAGCTCCAAATCCGAGAGCATAAAGAACGGCGGCTACCAATGATGCGAACCAAACAATCCACCCGACTCCAAAAGCCACTTGCAGCGATAGCGCTTTTTTGGCATACGTATAAGTTCCGCCTGACTGAGGATTCGCTGAAGCCATTTCAGCAAAACTAAGTGCCGTAATAAAGGCAATCAACCCATTTAGTGCAAAAGCCAAGATTGCTGAAGGCCCGCTCACTGCAAATGCAACACCTGCCAAAGCAAGTATTCCACCCCCTACCATTGCTCCCACACCAATACCTAAAGCGCCGAATAATCCGATTTTTCGAACTGTTACTGTAGAGGGATTAGTAATCATGATGAATCGAAATTTTTAAATATAATCTAAACTGGCAATCTATCGTTTGTTTAATTTAATTAAAAACTTTCAACGAAATCATTTCGGAGTGTTCAATTTTGCATGGAACATTTACTCTTCCCATTTAATTCTTAGTCAGTGATCATAGTTCTGATGAAATCGAAGAAAATGGGGATCATTTTAGATCGGGGAAATTACATCGATTAATAATATTACATGCTCAAATCTGACAGTCGTGATCATGTTGTTTTATCGATTTTAAACGACATTTGTTGTTCTAAACAGTTAAAACTCTTGGTTAGAATCCGTCGATTTATTGACTTGTTTCTTTTGTAACACTCGTCCAAGGAAGTACAATGTAATTAGAGTCACTGAGACTTGAACCACCAGCATAGTTATGAGTGCGATAGTTGTCATTTAGTTTGGCCGTTTCTTTGATTGATTATACATTGTAAATCTCAGTATTTCTTGTTCTGATGAAAGTTATGGTGAAAGTTTTTGCCGGTTTTTGGATGCCTTATAAACTAGGGCCATAACTCCGATACACGTTCCTAATAATAACGTGCGCGCCATATCAATAATAAAACGTTGAGTTATATTGCCGTCTATAAACCAACGATTGTCGGTTTCATGCAGATGAAAGATCTTTGAGATTACACTATCCGCTCCAAATGGCCATCCTTCCCCGGATCCAAGTGATGAGAAAGCAGCGATCCAGTTTCCATTTTCGGGACTAAAAAGTGACCCTAGTAACACCACTCCAATAAACACTGGGGTTACATAACAGGTTATATATTTAAATACAATTGGAATACGAATATCTGCATCACGGGTGACTTCTTCCCACCCTTTGTCAATACCAAAAACCCAGGCAAACAAGATAATTTCGAGAAACGCCACTACTACCAGTAAGACTGTCCCCGTCCAGTAATCAAACTCATCAAAGACCCCTTGTTGATAAAAAACGATACAGGGCAGTGCGAGCAATCCTACGATCACACCAAATGTTACAGCCGCTTTTTTTATACTGAATTTAAATTCATCCTCTAAAAAAGCTGTAAAAGGTGTCCCCATGGCCAGCGATGACGTAATTCCTGCAAAAAATAACAACCCGAACCAAAATAATCCTGCCATTGCTGAAAAAATGGGTCCCCATTGCTCAAATAAATACGGCATCGTCTGAAATCCCATCATAAATCCGGCGTTTTCTACTACCCAATCCAATCCCATATAACCAACGGCTATTGGAATGATAATTGATGCCCCGAGCACCACTTCTACAAATTCATTTAACCATCCCGCACTCATCGCATTCAAGGCAATATCCTGCCGGGATCGAATATATGAAGCATAACAAATGATGCTCCCCATCCCCAATGAAAGTGTAAAAAATACTTGTCCGGCAGCAGCTAACCAGACTCCGGGTCGCAATAACGAGTCATATCTGGGCTCCCAGAGGTAATTGAGTCCAATCGAAGCGCTGTATGAGGCACCCATTTCTCCTTCATCCAATGTGATGGCGCGAATGGCTAAAATAGCACCAAATATTAAGAGTAGTGGCATACATATTTTGGACGCTTTTTCAATCCCACCCTCAAGTCCACGGGACATTACCCAAATATTTAGTCCCAGAGTAATAGCAAAAAAGAATATGGCTACTACCGGGAAATTGATGAGTCCGTCATTGAGATCCACATAATTATTAAAAAACTGTGCAACTTCACTCTGAGAGAGATCATTAAATACCCCGGTAAGAGAGTACCAAGTGTATGATAACGTCCATGATTCGATGTACACGTAGTAGGCTGCCATACCCAAATTCACAAATATTCCGAGAGATCCGGCGTACATCCAGAGCCCTTTTCCCATTGAATCAAATATAAATGGTGTAGAATGGTTCCCGAATCGTCCCCCATAACGACCCATAGACCACTCCACCCAAAGTAAAGGCAATCCCATTAACAAAAATGAAATTAAATACGGGATGATGAAAGCGCCTCCACCATTCTCGATTGCTTGAATCGGGAAACGTAAAAAATTACCGAGTCCAACAGCATTACCTGCCATCGCTAAGATAAGGCCCATACGGGAGCCCCAGTGTTGAGTAGTTCCTGAATTTGACATTGGATAAGTGTGAAAAGGTTTAAAAACCGAAACACATGGAGCCATCGACTCTATCCAATTGGTCTATGTTTGCATAGACCGGAGATGGGCGAACATCTTATGCCTTGGTGTATAACTATAAATAAATTACACTTTTTTTAAATAATGCAATAATTAATATTATGCGTATCATAAATCCAGCAAAGCATTTTTTCTTTGCAAGGAGAATACTTGAACATACTTTATTTGGGTGAACCATTCTCCCAAAATTCTGTAAATTTTCGCCGGGTTTTTTCTCAACTTATCACCACAGATAAGTATTTTTGGATGCATGTATCAACCTACTTTTCTGGGTCACTGTACTTACCATTGATTTCTTGTACACTTTACTATCGTCTTGTTTTCTTGACAACTGTTCTTTCACGATCCAATTCCAGGTCAAAATACTATCGCCTACTAGTTGGGCACTCTTCACAACCTAATACGAACGGAGTTACTGAATTATGAGCTGGTACAAAAAATTGCATTGGCAAATCATTGTTGGATTAATATTAGGATTTATTTGGGGTATTATTGCCCCACTTTCCGGGCTCCAGTCATTTACAACAGACTTTATTAAACCAATTGGAACTATTTTTATTCGCCTCCTTCAATTGGTGGCTATGCCTTTAGTGATCGCTTCATTGATTGTTGGCATCGGAAAACTTGGAGATATAAGCAAGTTATCAAGGATTGGTGGAAAAACTCTCGGGATTTTTGTCCTTACAACTACTTTAGCAATCAGCATAGGGTTGATTTCAGTGAATTTAATTAATCCCGGTGAGGCGCTGCCTGAAAGTACACGTACCAGACTTATGGAAACATACGCCGGGAGTGCAGAAACACGCGGACAAGCGGCAGAACAAGTATTGGATCAGGGACCGCTCGCCCCTTTGGTAAATTTAGTACCGGATAACATTATTGCCGCAGCTTCCAGTAATTCAAATATGTTGCAAGTACTCTTGGTAACTGTATTATTTGGAGTAGTTTTACTTCAGATTCCATCTTCAAAATCCAAAATCCTACTCGATTTTTTTGATTCCATGAATGATGTCATCATGAAATTAATTGATGTAATCATGCTGTTAGCTCCCTACGGAGCATTTGCTTTGATTGCTGCCATTATGACAGAATTAGCGGGCGATAATCCTATGGAAACCCTTAATATTCTAAGCGCTCTTGGACTCTATTGCATAGCTGTAGTAGCCGGATTGTTCATTCATTTAATTCTAGTTTATAGCTTTATTGTGAAAGTTCTGGGTAAAACTGATTTTTTACACTTTCTGAAACAAATGCGCCCGGCATTTTTAGTAGCTTTTAGTACCAGCTCGAGTAATGCAACCCTTCCAGTCACCATGGATTGTGTTACCAACAAACTCAATGTACGCGAAGAAATCAGCAGTTTTGTATTACCATTAGGTGCAACGGTTAACATGGATGGAACAAGTTTATACCAGGCAGTAGCTGCAGTGTTTATCGCTCAGGCTTTGGGACTTGATCTGACCTTTACAGACCAACTTGCCATAATTTTGACAGCCACTTTAGCATCGATTGGAACTGCAGGAGTACCCGGTGCTGGTGTTGTAATGTTGGTGATTGTACTTAAAGCTGTGGATGTCCCCATTGAAGGTATTGCACTTATTTTGGGTGTGGATAGAATTCTGGATATGATTCGTACCGTGGTCAATATTTCAGGAGATGCCGCAGTATCTCTTGCCATAAACCAGATGGAGAAGCAGGTTGAGGGTTGATTTTCTGCTTCAAGTTCAATTTCAACAAAAGAAGTCGAGGAGAATTTGTGTGTCCATTTGATCTCCAAAATTTTGTATTGAGTGGGATTTTGTCTGTATGAAGTGTCACATCGTTAAAAACGATACGTATTTATTTGAAAATAATTGCACGTATTTAAAATTTCTTATAACTTTATACGTATAAAATGAATAAAAAAGTGGAATGTAAAATGAATACAAAATTGACATTAACAATAGAACAAGAAGTAATCGAGAAAGCAAAAGTTTACGCATCCAAAAAAGGAAGAAGTTTGTCGGATATTATCGAGAACTATTTAAAAATTATAACTGTAGAAGAGGAACAGACTGAATATGAACTAACTCCAATTGTGAAATCCCTTAAAGGATCATTTTCAGTACCTGATGATTTTGATTACAAAGATGAGCTATCAAAAAGTCTTTCAAAGAAACATTTATAGTTATGAAGAATGTTCTGGTAGATTCAGATGTTATTCTGGATTTCTTTTTTGACAGGCAGCCTTTTTCGAAAGATGCAGCTATAATATTGTCAAATTGTGAGTCAAGAGTAATCAATGGCCATGTAACCTCTGTCATTGTAAGTAATGTATATTATTTGTTAAGACAAGTTGCGAAACATGAAAAAGTCATAGAGAAATTAGGGTATTTATTATCATTCTTAGATGTTGTTATAACTGATAAGAAAATTATAATTCAGGCTTTGAATTCGAGATTTAATGATTTTGAAGATGCAATTCAAAATTTCTCAGCCGAAAACAGTGGAAACATCGATGCTATAATTACTCGAAATATTAAAGATTACAAAAACAGCTCTTTGAGCGTGATGACTCCCAGCGAATATATTATCGTTTTGAAATAGTATAAATTTTTTGAGTATACATTACTTTTTCTGGTAGAATAATACATTCAAAAGTAATCAAACTCGAAACATGTAGACACTTCCCCCAGGAAGAGCAATCAGAAACCTTTGCCACATCGATACGCGATTTTCTCAAAACTTATTCATAATAATTCAGCAATGAATATTTTCAAGGAATTTGTGTAACATGGCATTTCTTTCCCATTAGACTATTAAAATTTCTTGAAAATGCAGGACACTTTCATTCAGGACGAGACGTTCGATCAAATTGATTATTCAAAGAATGCACTTGCTAAAGGTGAGTACGAAAATTGTCATTTCAAACGCTGTAATTTTTCTGAAACCGACCTATCTGAAATCAAATTTATCGAGTGTGAGTTCACAAGTTGCAATTTAAGTCTGGCGAAATTATATAAGACATCGTTAAGGGATGTTAAATTCAAGGAATGCAAAATGCTTGGACTCAGATTTGAATCATGTAACGAATTTGGTCTGAGTTTTTCGTTTAATGGATGCCAACTGGACCATTCGTCGTTTTTCAAGACTAAAATCAAGAAGACCTTGTTCAAGGATTCACAGTTACAGGAAGTCGACTTCGCAGAATGCGATTTATCTGGTGCAAAGTTTGATAATTGCAATCTGGCAAAAGCCAATTTTGATCACACTATTCTCGAGAAATCAGATTTACGCACCTCATACAATTTTTCAATTGATCCGGAGTTAAATCGAATGAAAAAAGCCAAATTTTCATCGATTGGTTTATCCGGTCTCCTCCATAAATATGATATCGAAATTGAATAGCATCTGAATAATGAAGTTTCTGGATGTTTAAAGACATTTCTAAAATATTTGTTTGCCCTTTTATCGATCTTAATGAATGGCTAATTTTACAGAATTCAGTACCACCAGATCATACTCCAGTCGTACACTGGAGTTTATTTTTTATGGGAATTTTTTCTATGGGATTTGTGCGGTCAGCCTGATTTTTGAAACGGCCGTACTGTTTGATCTACATTTGAACGGAGGACTCATATACCTCCTTGCATTCTGCGCAACAACCCTTTTCTATAATTATCCATATGCCCGCATTGACTCGAATCCAAGTAACAATCCACGTACTCTCTGGCATACACAAAACCGCTCCGGTATCAGGATAATTCAGATTTTATGTTCGGTTTTATTGATTTTTGGTATTGGATGGATATACTTTGTTCATTTTCAGCAATTTATCGCATTCAACACCTTTGAATGGATCCTGATATTGACTTTTCCTGTAATTGGTACATTCTATTATGGATCCAACTTTTTCGCCAGTAAATATCACATTCGCCAGATTGCCTGGATTAAACCCTTTTCTATCGGATTCGTCTGGGCCGGGATCACCAACATATATCCGATTCTTTATTCCAATATGATTCAGTCCATCCCGACCGATTATACAGTAATGATGGTGATGCAATTTTTTAAAACTTTTCTGTTTACTTCAATCCTGGCCATCATGTTCGACATCAAAGACTACCAGGCTGACAGCAAATCACAACTTCAAACACTGATTGTGAAACTGGGACTTCGAAAAACGATATTCTATGTGATAATCCCAATCACGTTTCTGGGTATTGTCACTTTTTGGACTTACGCACTTGCGCATCAATTCAGCATTCTAAAAATGCTGCTGATCATGACCCCATTTGTATTGATTCTCCTTACAACAAGATCATTTGGAAAACGTCGCTCTCTGCTTTTTTATCTCATAGTAATCGACGGACTCCTCATCGTGAAGGCATTGTTTGGGGTCATGTCCGTATGGGTTTAGATGATCAATTTTAAATTAATAGACCACAGGATTCACTATTAGAGGATCCATTTAATTATTGATTATTCCCATTAATACTGATCATCTATATACTCCAGGATATCCCCCGGCTGACATTCCAATGCCTTGCAGATCAATTCAAGCGTACTAAATCGAATTGCTTTCGCCTTTCCGGTTTTAAGGATGGATAAATTTGAAAGAGTCAGTCCAACTTTATCAGATAATTCATTCAATGACATCTTTCTTTTGGCCATCATCACATCTAAGTTTACTATAATTGCCATGATTATATCGTTAATTCGTTATCTGATTGAAATTCGATTCCACGTTTAAATACTTGTGCAATCACAAATATTACACCTGCCATGAATAAATATTCAGTGGTACCCCAACCGTAGTTGACGGTGATATGAAATTCAGATAAGTATTGACCATAACCACTTCCAATAGCAGATAACACCCCAATGGCAACTGTTAAATAACTGATTTTAGTAATTATGTCAGAAGCTTTCTGATTAAAAGGTTGATTTAAATCCAGATTCGAAAATAATTGGATCAACTTATAAAAAATGTCCGCCTTTAATATCATTATTGCCGATATAATACCCCATAATATGACATAATGGACACTACTTAATTTCAGGAGCCCAGATAAACTGAGTCCGAAATATGGAATTTCAGAAGCAGTTGGATTCACTACCAAACTAATGATTCCGGAAAATATCACGGTTCCTGCTTTGATACACAGTCCTATAAAAACGACCCAGATGATCACTTTCATCGTGATTAGAATTACACTTGTTTTCATATTTGAAGTTAATTTTAAATGAGAGTTATTGATTATTATTGAAATTTATTTTACCAAAGATCAATATTATTTTATTGATTATCAATAAATATTTTCCTCTTAACGAGATTTATCAAATTTGGTTTCAAAAACTCGGACAATTTAATTAACATTCTGTCTGCCGTTTTAATCTTGATACAATATTCCCATTACATTAAAGACCCAATGAACAGAATGAATCCAAATGTGGACGTGTATTTTAATGCCGGATGTGGACGATGTTCACATTATAATACACCGCAATGCAAGGTCCATACGTGGCAAGAGGAATTGCAGGCTTTAAGGATGATTGTTCTGGAGTGTCCCCTGGTAGAAGAGAGAAAATGGGGTGTCCCTTGTTATACTTATAATGACAAGAATATGATATTACTTGGAGCTTTCAAGGATAATTGTGTCATTAGCTTCTTAAATGGAGCATTACTAAAGGATGAGCACAAAATCCTTGTCAAACCCGGTGAAAATTCGCGTGTTGGAAGGATTATTCGATTCACGAATGTTCAGGATATCTTAAATCTGGCTCCGCAAATCAAAGCCTACATTATGGAAGCCATCGAGTATGAAAAAGCAGGCGTTAAGGTAGATTTATCACAAGATAATCACTTAGATTTACCCGAAGAATTCATCCAAATCCTTGAGGAATATCCTGAGCTTAATAATGCTTTCAACGCTTTGACTCCTGGACGACAACGCGGATATCAGATTTATTTTTCAGGAGCAAAACAATCCAAAACCCGCATTACCAGAATCGAGAAATACACGCAAAAGATTCTTGACGGTAAAGGATTCCACGACTGAATTTCCGCATAAAAAGCCCATCCTATCAAGCAATTCCTATCGTACAACATGCTTTGAATGTTGATTTTATTAATATGTTTAAAGGCTTTCCCACAAGTTGGTGAGGTTCGCCTGATGGCAATTTCCGAGTCCTAATAAAAAAGGGCGACCCGGAAATCGGACCGCCCTTAGTACCAAAGAATCTTACAATCTAATATCAGGCGATATCAAATCGATCCAGATTCATAACTTTTGTCCATGCCGCGACAAAATCTTTCACAAATTTAGCTTGTGAGTCAGAACAGCCATACACTTCTGCCAATGCACGGAGTTCAGAGTTCGATCCAAAGATCAAATCGACGCGTGATGCAGTCCATTTGACTTCACCCGACTTACGATCACGTCCTTCGAATACATCATCAGACCCGCCCATACCCTTCCATGTAGTACCTAGATCCAACAAGTTCACAAAGAAATCATTGGTTAAAGTCTCCGGACGGTCGGTGAATACACCCATTTTGGATTTGTCCACATTCGCATTTAAGGCACGCATCCCTCCGACCAAAACAGTCATTTCAGGGGCGGTCAACGTTAACAATTGTGCTTTATCCACGAGCATTTCTTCTGACGAAATTCTGTATTTCTTCTTCATATAATTACGGAATCCATCAGCGAGTGGCTCCAATACAGCGAACGAATCTACATCAGTTTGTTCCTGCGTTGCATCTGTACGACCCGGAGTGAAAGGCACTAAAACATCATATCCTGCGTTTCTGGCTGCTTTTTCGACACCTGCGCATCCTGCTAACACGATAATATCAGCTATAGATATAGCTTTACCATCAGTTTGAGCCTGATTGAATTCATTTTGGATGCCCTCAAGGATGGATAACACTTTCGACAATTGCGTCGGACTGTTCGCTTCCCAGTTGCGTTGTGGTTCAAGTCGAATCCGAGCACCATTGGCTCCACCACGTTTGTCAGAACCCCGGAATGTAGATGCTGATGCCCAGGCAGTTGATACCAATTGTGAAACACTGAGACCGGAATTTTGAATTCGGGCTTTGAGTGTTTCAGCGTCTTTTTCATCAATTAATTTATGATTCACTGCCGGAACCGGATCTTGCCAGATCAATTCCTCAGTTGGGACTTCCGGGCCTAGATATCGTGCAATTGGTCCCATATCTCGGTGAGTCAACTTATACCAGGCACGAGCAAATGCGTCTGCAAATGCATCCGGATTTTCAAGAAAACGTCGTGATATTTTCTCATAAATTGGATCAAGTCGCAATGCTAAATCCGTGGTAAGCATAAACGGAGCATGTTTTTTGGACGGATCATGTGCATCAGGCACGAGTCCCGCACCTGCATCTCCCTTCGGCTTCCACTGATGGGCCCCGGCAGGACTTTTTGTGAGTTCCCACTCGAATCCAAACAAATTCTCGAAGAAATTGTTACTCCATTTGGTAGGAGTTGTGGTCCATGCACCTTCGAGACCACTGGTAATGGTATCTACTCCAGCTCCACTTCCATAAGTATTTTTCCAACCTAAACTTT
>DLXM01000328.1:0-464 GCA_003448835.1 Bacteroidota bacterium
GGGAACGAAGCGCTTCAAATCCAGATACGTGGGTATAATTTGGAAACCGCTTCAAATATTGCTCAGAATATCTCAAATCGGATACAGGTTCTGCCAGGCATCGCCGATGTTAGAGTACCAGAAAGAGAAGGTCGTCCGGAGCAACGAGTACGTATTGACCGGGATAGGATTTCTCAATTGGGAATTAGTACTCGTGATGTGGCATCGGCCATTCAGACAAATGTTGGTCGCTCGCGTGCCGGGTATTTCCGTGATGATGGTCAAGAAATTCCAATAATGGTTCGCTTACGTCCTGAAGATCGCCAAAGCTCACTCGACATCGATAATATCAGTGTAAGAACAGCTACTGGTGCGATTGTTCCTGTTTCAGCATTGGTTACTATGTCTACAGAACGTGGACCCAATACCATCAACCGGGAAAATGGGCAGCGGGTAACCTATGTGACTGCGAATCTTGAAAAAGG
>DLXM01000328.1:525-2704 GCA_003448835.1 Bacteroidota bacterium
CACGTGATTTCAACATGGCAATCATCATGGCGCTTATTCTTATTTATATGGTGATGGCAGCTCAATTCGAACGATTCCTGGATCCACTGATTGTAATGTTTTCTGTCCCACTTGCAATTGTTGGTGTTGTTCCGACTATGTTAATCACCGGGACTACGCTCAATATGCAAAGTTTAATGGGTATAGTCATGTTAATAGGGATTGTGGTAAATAACGCGATTCTACTTATCGATTATATAAATCTAATGCGTCGTGAACATGGAATGGATCTGATACCTGCAGTTATTGAAGCTGGAAAACTTCGACTTCGTCCTATTTTGATGACCACTTCAACTACAGTACTCGGTCTACTTCCCCTTAGTTTTGGGTTTGGCACCGGAGGTGAATTACAAGCATCGCTTGCCAGAGTAGTAATTGGCGGGCTCACTGCATCAACATTGATTACATTAGTATTTATCCCGGTAGTTTATGTTTCGGCCAACTTAGCTCTTGAAAAAGTTAAAGGTTGGATGGCATCCTATCGTAGTGAAGCAGTAACTGAACTGGCTATGGAATCTGATAATTAGTATTCACAAAGTTTGCCTTTTAGTGTATCTTTGTGTCCATCATGCACGAAAGCACTAAAAAACTTACCATAAAACAAGCTATTAAACGGTTTTTTACTCGTTATGATTGGTATTTGGTAATTGTTGCATTAGTTGGGTTATTAATTTTAGCTATAGTTACTCCGTATGTTCAAGATGCGACTGATTTAAATTCCCGCGTTGATGAAGAACAAGCTATATCAGATGCTACGGAGTTTTTGTCAACTATTGGGTATGGAATTTCTAATCATGAGTCACGTGCTTATGTGAATCGAAGGACATCCATCCTGAATAGCTTAAATCAGGATTTTTCTAAAGATGAAATTCAGCAAGCTTATGAGTTGAACCCGGGATTAGGCATTCCAACATATTATTATAGTGTTGTGTTTAAGCCAATTGGTTCCAATGCACTAAATCTAAGTGAGATTGCTGATATCGTAACAGCCGGAGATGAAGAGAATGCTGCTAAACTGGTTACCGGTGGTTTTTTTGAGCAGGTAACAGTAGAATTGGATCTGCTTGGCAAACCGATTGGATTCAATATAACCGGAATCAATGATTCATCGTCAACTTCGATCAATTACAATGCATACATCAATGCACTTGGTGTTCAGATTCCGGATAGTATAAATTCTGAACAGANNCGGTCGGATAATGAGAACTTGGAGTCGGAAGATGAACCTTTGTATACGATAACTCGCGATCAGTCTGAACAACTGGCTAAATATTATCTGAAAAATATGTACTGGGGCTTAGCTCAGTTTGATTCCTTGGCCAATGGAAAAACAGTTGAAATTGATGATGATTCAAGAGCAACGTTTACATACTATTCTGAAAATCAAATTTTAAATCGAATCCTTGAGTTAAGGATCAGTGTTGATGTCTTGGGAAATCTACATAGTATTTCATCTGAATATGTAGACGGTGAACGAAACAGAATAGTTTTTAGCAGGAATCGCATTTCTGAAACTACGGGTATTTGGATACTGGTTTTGTTAATCGGCATAGCCTTGATAGTGTTAATAAGACGTTTTAGCCGCGGATTATTGGATGCTCAACCTTCAAAAATCGATGCACTTTTCGGGGCAATTGCTTTATTCATCTTCCTGGTTCTAAATAACACTGGAGTACTAGCCAGAGATGAACCTCTGGGATTTTTACAAATACTCAGTATGATAGCCCCTGCATTTTTTGGATCACTAGGGGGCTGGGTCTTGATTTTCTTTTTATCAGTATATGCTTCGTCTTTGTCCCACGAAGTATGGCCACAAAAGCTTAAGCAAATCAACCTCATTCGAAAAGGATACCTGGTCAATCAGCCCGTGGGTATGACTCTTATCCGATCAGTTTTGTATGGTGTATCGCTAGCTGCTATCATGACTGCATTCGCTTTATTGTTGCCAATAAAGGGCATTTTATGGACCGAATCACGTGTTTTTTTATCAGATCAAGTATTATTGAGCTCAATCCATTTGATTGCATCGTCTATTTTTTCGTTGATACTGATCATGTTTATTTTGTTGCTGGGAGTTGCGGCAATAGCTCATCGCAGATTTAAGTCCGCATGGGTGACAATTGGGATTATTACTATTTTT
>DLXM01000013.1 GCA_003448835.1 Bacteroidota bacterium
GAACTCTTCTGCGATTTCATCAGCTTTTTCTTGTGATCTGGATGCTATTGCAGATAAAACACCATTTGAACTCTGAATAATAGCCGGTATTACACGATTGCGGGCTATTTTGGCAGCTCCTAAAACTCCCCAACGTAATTTCTGAGACATGAATTGTCCTGCTTAATAATTAATAGTTGTCTCAGTATAAGACTTTTTCCAGAAATAATGCGTGTGCCGGGGCGCTCACTTTGCTGTTACTACGGTCCGGATTTACAAGTAGATCTACAAATTCAGCGAATGATTTTCTATTTAATCCTACTTCGACAATATTTCCAACAATAGACCGAACCATATGATGTAGAAATCGATTTGCATGAATTCGATAGTGAAAGGTGTGCTCGTTTATGATATCAAATGTGCTGGAGTAAACATGACATCGAGTATGATTGACATCCGGATTAAATTTGCAAAATGAACCAAAATCATGCTCACCAATGAGTAGGACTGCACATTTTTGAACTATAAGTGCATCAAAATCTCCAGTTTTAACCCAATTGTATCGGTTTTGAAAAACATTATGCTTAGTTGAAAACTGATATCGATACTGACGCGAGATTGCATCAAATCGGGCGTGATATTCTTGCGGCACTGATTTGATATTAATTACATAAATATCATTTGGGAGCAGTCCACGAAGACTATGTAAAACCAAATGTGGTTGAACTTTACCTCCCGGTTCTAAATTAAAATGAGCAAATTGTTGTTCGGCATGTACACCGGCATCAGTTCTACCTGAACCCATAATGGTGATTTCCTGACGAAATATTGTGCTCAGAGCCTGCTCTAACTCACCCTGTACTGTTGGCTGACCCGGTTGTTTCTGCCAACCGTTATATTTTGACCCATCATATGATAATTCTATGAGGTAACGCGATGTCAAAATTGAACTGAGTATTTAGCAACTATGCCAAATTCATTATCAACAGTGTGTGGCAAATGAAGAGATAATGAGTTTACTACTGTGGACTGATTGCGTGCCAGCGTAAAAGCACCAATTCCTGAAATCAACCGATTCACTACCATTAAGGAAATAACAGCAGGAAGCTGTTGACGGTTATCCTGAACTTTAGTGTCCATTCGAAGAAATGACAATCTATTTTTCTCATCATCCCAGGACCAATAATTAATTGAATTCACTTCGTAGATTTTATCCCAGTTTCTACTTCTCTCCTGATAATCATTATAAGCTTCAATCGAGTTAAATTCGGCTATACTCAGCAAATAATCACGATTTCGATTTCCAATGCTGGTCCCGGCATGTTGTGCGGCAAAAGTCTGCAGGTTCTTTTCTAATCTATTGGCATGGATGGATATCCCAAAATATGAACCAATAAGTGCCAGATCCGTTCCAAGGTGGATTAATCCACGGGTTTGATGAGCCTTGTTGACATAAAAATGTCCCCAACCGGGTAAAACAACAGAACGAAGCAATGCACCGACAGGGCTCACTTCATTCGCATCATTGAATGATGGTGACGAAAGCCCGAAATCGGAATCTGTTTGAACAAAAGCATTATACAATCCAGGGTCATCAGCCTTAAGTTGACCGCACACATTATACGGTAACAAAAACAGCATCCCAAGAATGAACAAATACTTATTCATAGGCGAGATTTTCGTCATCTGCTTTAACTCGATTTTTTTCATTTCGTTCTCTTCTAACCTGATCATTCCAGCGTCTGAATATAGACACTGAAAATCCGATCATTAGTAGAAAAGTACCAAGCCAAACGACTGATACAAATGGTTTTTTCTCAACAGTGAGTAATACCCATTCAGGTTCGTTTACACTTTTAAAACCACTGATACGCAGTTCAATTTCTTCTGATTGAGGATTTACATTCGTGAATTGAACGACAATCCCTGTATCACCAAGATTAACGGGTGGAGCCCAGGTAATGTTTTCTTCTCCTTCACGTACAATAGCAAACTCAGGTTTGATCGTGATTGAACTATCTGATGAACTTATCGATTCAAAATTTAAAATGGCTCGAACGGCAATTGTAGCATTCTCGGGATATTCTGATTCCTGCATAAACTCAAAGTCCTGAAATGTAACTTTGTAATCATCCAGCTCAAGAAATCCGGATCTTTTCACTCGAATAACGCGAGTTTGAATTTCACCATCTTCTGTAGTTGTTGAAATCTCAGAGGCATTATTATTTTGATTGTTTGTCAAACGCTCAACGATGGAGGACCCTGCTACATAAGTGTACAAATCATGAAATGCCCCCACTTTAATTTCAGGGTCCACGGTCCAGTTCATACTACCACCTGATGAATTTGCTACCATCGGATACATGACAGGTGTCAGGAAAAATGTGCGCCCATTTCGTTTAGTATCTTCAAATCGGATGGTGTATTCAGATTCGCCAGGGCGATTTTTTTCAGTGACTTCACCACCCAAAAATGTTACCCAATATCGATTATCAATGAATTTAGGCTCATCAATTTTCAATTCAACCATATTAATAGGTTGAATAACAGGGAATCCATCTTTGTCGAGTACTTCTCCGCGTGAAACGGCTTGATTATAGTTGACGGTATCTTCATCCAGCATCGGACGATCGAACGCAGCACCCATGAAACCGAGTAACATGATCGTAAATCCAACGTGAGTTAGTGTACCACCGGTCATGCGAGGTTTCTTTCTGAGGACCTGAACCATTACCCAACCGTTCCCAATTACACCAAACCATACTCCAAGTATATAAAGCATGTAAACCGGGTTACGAACCTCTCCTATCATTATTGTAGCTATAGCAACAATTGCCGTCACTAACGTTGGAAATAACAATTGTTCAGCAAGTGTTTCAGCTGAATTAACTTTCTTCCACCACAAATACTGTGTTACCACACTAAAGATTGAAATAAGTATGGCAAAAGGGACTGACCAGTTATTGTAGAAACTCATCTCCGGAGGGGTCGGAAACTCAACAAATAACCGACCAATAATCGGTGAGCTGGTACCCAAAATGATGACAAGTCCACTTAAAAATAAGATCAATGCACCCAAAAACATCATGAATTCTTTACTCAATATCGGATCCTCTCGATGCATATCCTTCATTTCTTTGAAGCGCAATACAAATAGTACGACACCCATACCGATCATGGTCAACATGAACATCAATAACTGATTATAGAGCCCAAGATCTACAAAACTATGGACACTGGCTTCGCCTAAGACTCCGGATCGCGTTAAAAATGTTTGATAAACTACCAATACATACGCCAAAATCGCAAAAATCAAGGATGCTTTTTTAGAACTTGAACTTCGACGCTGTACCAACATGGTGTGAATCCCGGCCATTCCAACAATCCACGGCACTAAAGATGCATTTTCAACAGGATCCCATGCCCAGTATCCACCAAATGACAACGTTTCATAAGCCCAATATCCACCAAGGAAGATGGCAATCAATAAACATAAATTCGCACCCAATGCCCAAGGTAAAGCCGGATAAATCCAGTCCTGGTATGCTCTTTTCCATAATGCAGCTAATGCAAAAGCATATGGGATTGTCATCATTGCAAAACCGAGGAAAATCACAGGTGGATGAATAACAATCCATGGAGATCGTAACAAATCATTAAGACCACTACCATCTGCGGGAATAAAATCCGGATTCACTTGCCAAACCGGTAATTGTGGCATTTGTTCCATCAACGTTCTAAATGGTGATGCTCCAAATGTTGTTCCAAAAACATTTACTCCCAATAACATCGATAACAAAAAGAACTGAGTAATTGAGAAAAAGAATAACATGGGTGAACGGTAAACCGGACTCGTCCATTTCATCAATCCTAACCCTACAAAGAAAGAAAAGACAATCCAGAGCATGAAACTACCCTCTTGTCCACTATAAAAAGCTGCAGCCAGGTATTGAGCCTGTAAATCTAAACTGGTGTAATTAAATACGTAGTAATACTGAAACTGATGGGCGAATATCAAATGTATCAGAAGTCCGGAGGCGACGAGCATTAACACACCTTTTAAGGCAAAAAAGCCATGTGCTAACTTTTCGAACAGAGGTTTTTGCTGTTTTGCATCAAGATAATAGAAAACAATAGCCAGAATGCTACTGAAGAATGCCAGCAAGATGAGATTTTTACCAATAATACCAATCATATGTTAAGACTCCGCAGATGTGAGTTCAACAGGTTGGCTATCATTATACTTAGATGGACATTTCACAAGCATGTCATCTGAGTAGAAAACACCGTTTTGCATCGTTCCTTTAACAACCAGCTGATCCGCATCTTCGAAGTTAGCCGGTTTCGCATTATTAAATACAACCCGACGGACGTTACCCTGCTCGTCCTTCATGTGAAAATTAAAAGTCTTAGATTCCATACTAAAGCCATGAGGCATTTCGGTTTCCCAGGTTCCAATAACGTATGAACGATAACCTTCACGGTCTTCCGCTTGTTCAAAATCGACATAGGTGCCGATACTGCTACTAAAGTTATACATCACAAGTGACGTAAAAAGGACCATGAATGCTATTCCAATAAAAAGTCTGCTTTTTTTCATAATACTATTTCAAATTTTTCAATGAGGCTTCAATAATTGCAAGCTTTTTCTCTGTACGTGTAATAAAGAACAATAGGACAAACCAAATGATTAAACTGACACCTAGGACTACAAATATCATGTCGTTTGATGTCATAAAATCAATAAAGGCTCCTTCATCTTGTGTCGGACCATCCCATTTGTCAGAATATGCCTGAGTTAATGTGTCAGTTTGCACATTAAATAGTAGCATGATCGTTACTAACAGATTTAAAATCATAATTCTAGATTTCGAAGTTTTATCGCATGCTCAACCCTACTGCTGCGAAGTTTGATATCATATAACCAAAAAGCCAGTCCAATAAATCCAATTACTGCAGGATAAAAAATAAGTCTCAACTCAGGTGCGGTAATTTCACTGAAGGCAGGATTTCCATCGGCTCCTGGATGTAAACTTGGTAACTGGCGAGGGATGATGTAGAGTAAAAATGGAATCGTTGTAGCAGCAAATATGTTAAATACAGCGGCAATTCTGGCGCGCTTGATTTCATCATCAAACGTACTACGTAGAATGAAATATCCAACATAGATCAACATCGCCAAAGTTGATAAGTTGATTTTCGGTTCAGCGAATGTCCACCAGGTACCCCAGGTAAATCTCGACCACAACGACCCGGTGATTAGTCCACAAATACCAAACAGAACACCAATCATCGTAGCTGCTGAGGCTTTTCGATCCATATCAAGATCATTACCTGAGAGATATCGGATACTATAAAACACGCCCATAACAAACATAACCGACATTGTCATCCACATAGGCACGTGCAAAAATAAGTTCCGTGCAGTCTCTTCCAAAATTGGAATAAATGGGATATCAATTAGAAATCCGACAATCAGCACAAGCGTCATCCAAACGGCAACTAAATACTTCCAGATTTTCAATTCAATAGGGTTTAGTTTTCCTGATTATAAATGCCAAATATACGTAAGAATCGGCAATATTTTAAGAAATAAAGCGTCTGGCAATACCATTTATAAACTTATAACACAAAATATTTTAATTTTTATCGAAGCGCTTTCATTATGTATTAATCACGTTATTATTAATCAATATCTTAAATTATTTAATACATATCATTTATAAGCCTTATTTATTGCGCCTCGTTCGCTCAACAGTTAAAATATATTTTAAATTATTTTGATATCGTCAGTTGACAACTGCTAAAAAAAGGGTTATTAATGGTGTAGGCAATAAACAACACACAATTACATTTTTGAAAACACCTTTTTCAACATATAATCCAAACC
>DLXM01000142.1 GCA_003448835.1 Bacteroidota bacterium
AATTTGTCCAATTAATTAATTTCCAATAATAAAGTGTTCTTTTCGACAGAAATGCCGGCTTCCACAAAAACGGACGCAATTGTGCCGTTGACGTGTGCTTTTAATTCGTTTTCCATTTTCATGGCTTCGAGAATGATAACGGTTTCCCCAACTTCTACAGTATCTCCAACTTGTTTTTTAACGGCTAAAATTTTGCCCGGCATTGGTGATTTGATAACGCCTTGATTAGTATTTTTAGTCGATTTGAAGCCCATTTTTGCTAATAAAATGGCTTGTTCGTCCTTGAAGGGGAGTTCATAATGCACTCCATCCAAAGCATAACTGATCGTGGTATCGGTGAGTTGGATGTCGTACAAATAGTACGTTGTTGTTCCTATTCGAATGTTGGCAGAAGTTGCTGAAACTCGTTCGAAATCATAGGTGATTTCAGTTTTCTTTAATTCAAGTTTTTCATCACCAACAAGAATATGTTGGGCTATATCATTGATTGTAAACTCTAATTCCATCAGGACTCCGTTGTTGTTTGCAATGCAGATTGTCCTCTGCGAGTAGCTCTGAAATAAAAATGACGTAGGTTATCTAAGTCATAAAATATAGTATTTATTCTTGTACCATCTACATCCGAATCCTCAAAAACTTCGATCATGTTATGTGTCAACAGATTCGTTATATCGTCGCGGATTTCACCGAATTGGAGTCCGGTTTCATCCATCAGCGTTTCGATATTTTCCTGATGAATTAAACGGCTAAGGATTTGACGTTCTGATTTTGTGATTTTAGGCATACTACTCAACTTTTAAATCTCCATAGGTAATCAGATTTCCACGGCCGTCATAGATAAAAATACGGTTTAATCCGATTGCCTCGCTATACACGCGACTTGGAGCCAGCCAGGAGGGTTCGATGAAAATATCAACTAATCCGGGTGGGAGAGGTCTACGGTTATCGTTGTAAATAATAAATGGTCTGCCAAATGGATCACGGGCATAGATTTCAAGTCCTGAAACCGCCTCGAGACCAGTAACTAAAATTTCCAGATTAAATCGGAGTCCAATACTCGGATTAGGATAAGGAACTGCGTTAATTTCGACAAGTCCCTGAAATAATGGCCCAATTTCCCAGTCATCCGGATCATTAACCAGAATATTCCCGTTCGCATCGGTTTTTGTGAAATTCTCGGGGGATGAAAAAGCTCTGCGCTCAAATTCTTCTTGTGCGGAGTTGTTCTGACAGCTTACTGATGAAATAAATAATAAAAGGACAAAAATGCCGGAATAAGTACGGTTCACTGAGAAAATATTTAATGGTTTTTATGCCTCAATAATAAGCAGAAATTCAATCTGAATCATTTATGTTTGAACGTACAACTTCGATATTTCTTTTGAGTCCGGTGAATTTTGTTCTCTTTACAGCACTATTTTTGAATAATCTGCGATATTCCTGGATGTCCAGTTCTTCCCAAAAATCGATATCACGATTTACCAATTCGTTTCTGGCAAACAGCTCCTGGTTTTTTGCCGGACTGGCTTTTCTATTCCAGGGGCACACATCCTGACAGATATCACATCCATAGATCCAGTTCCCAATAGAATTGTGATATTCTGTGGGGATGGCATCCCGCAATTCAATGGTAAAGTAGGAGATACATTTGGTCGCATCTACCCGGTATGGTTCATAAATAGCGTCAGTCGGACAAGCATCGATGCATCTTGTGCAGGTTCCGCAATGATCAGCGGTCGAGTTATCATATTCAAATTTGGCATCCAATATCATTTCACCGATGAAATAAAAAGACCCGAGTTTTTTGTTCAACAGATTGCTGTTTTTCCCAATCCAACCAAGTCCACCTAGTTTCGCCCAGGTTTTATCCATGACCGGGGCAGAATCCACAAAAACTCGTCCCTCGACATTGCCTACAACTTCGCGCGTGAACTCGAACAACTCATAAAGTTTAGATTTCATCACGTCGTGGTAATCATCACCCAAAGCGTACTTCGATATTCTTGGTGTATCAGCCTCCTGATCGATTTCTTTGAACAGTTCAGGTTGGTTATAACTCATCAAAACAGAGACTACAGATCGAGCTCCAGGGACCAGTAAAGTTGGGTCTAAACGCTTATCAAAATTGTTCTCCATCCACATCATCGTTCCGTTTCGTCCGGCACGTAACCATTCCTCGAATCGGGATTCTTCCTCGACCAGTCTTCTTGCAGGTGAAAAACCAATCGCCTCGAATCCAAGTCTAAGTGCATGCTGACGAATAAGTTCGGTATGTTTGTTTAAATTCATTTATGAAGTCAATTTTGTGCTTTAAAATAAAATACTTTTTATTAATAATTGTTATTGCATCAATCTGAAATAGTTTTTATCTAGTGTTATGCAAATAAATACTTTACATACCAATTTAGTAAAAGGTAGCGCGATAGCGAGGACTAACCCGGGGAAGGTTATGTCCGGTATTTAGAGTAATTGCATAAAGAACTTTAAACGTATAAGGGCAGAATCTTCAACAAGGTTCGGCCCTTTTTTATTTTAGGGATGTTAGACATATGGAAAAACCGATAGTGCTCGCGTATAGTGGCGGGCTGGATACTAGTTTTTGTATTCCGTTTCTCAAGGAAACATACAATACTGAAGTGCATGCTGTAATGGTTGACACTTTGGGATTGAATGATGATCAGATTCAAGTGGTCCGTGAGAAGGCATTGCTTTATGGGGCGGATAAATTTGAATGCATTCCGGGTTTCGACTCGATGTACGAACGAATTATCAGTTATTTGATCAAAGGAAATGTACTTAGGGATCGTACATATCCACTTTCAGTAGGTGCTGAACGGTTTATTCAGGCTGAAAAAGTTGCTCAATATGCCCAACATATCGGGACTCATCGTGTTGCTCACGGATCAACCGGTGCAGGAAACGATCAGATTCGCTTTGATATCGCCCTGAGTGCGTTGATTCCCGGTGTCGACATCATAACTCCGATCCGCGATGGTGGACTGACCCGTCAATTCACTACAGATTACCTTCGAAATCGGGGATTTGAAATTGCCGAGAAAACTACCAATTACTCCATAAACGATGGTATTTGGGGTACCACGATTGGTGGAAAAGAAACTACAGCGGCAGATACTGCACTTCCATTTGAGGCATTTCCACACTTAAAAGATCCGATGTCATTCGAATCTGCTCCCGAAAATGTGACGATTTCATTCGAAAAAGGAGTACCGATTGCAATAAATGGGCAGAAAATGAATCCTCTTACATTACTACGTTCGGTTTTAGAACTCGGACGAAAACATGGAATTGGACGTGGAATGCACCTTGGAGATACCATTTTGGGGATCAAAGGGCGCATCGGATTCGAAGCTCCGGTTGCGCAAATCTTGTATTTCGCTCATCGAGAGCTTGAAAAATTAGTCCTCACTAAATGGCAGCGCCAAATAAAAGATAATCTTGCCGATCAATATGGTATGCTGCTACATGAAGGACAGTTTTACGATCCAGTTATGCGGAATCTGGAAGCATATTTCGATTCATCACAAGAACATGTTACGGGCGACGTACAAATCTACATTGGTAGAGGAATTTTATTTCATCGAAATACAACTTCGCCATTTTCACTCATGAAAGAAGGGATTGCCACATACGGCGAAGACACAAACGGATGGACCGGAGCAGAAGCCCGGGCATTTTCAAAACTGGCAGGAATAACGTCTAAACTTGCAAATACACAATCATCATGACCACGGCCACAGAAAACATCAAAGCAGACATCCTCGCATCCAGTTCCGGATCCGTAAAACTATCCCACGATGTAACTATCGTTAAAAACGTTGTTGCTCAGGAAGGATACGTTGTTGCGGTTAAGTTACTGGACGACAAGGAAACATATAATAAAATTGAATCGGTAACCGGTGAGTTCGTCACGTACAAAAAAGGTGACATCGTGGTGGGTGCACTCGGCGAAAGACAAGCGCTGAGAGGTTACAGCGGAATCATACCCCGATCCATTCGCGCCGGAGAGATTCTACATGTTCTGAATATGGGTGGCATCATTGGACAGTGCCAGTCACCCCACCCGGATTTTGGTCCTGCAATGCGTGTTGAGGTACTAGGCGCCGTTATCGTCAAAGAAGATGAGATGATTCGTCATGCCTGTATTCAGGACTATGCTATTGAATGGCAATATGAGCTGAAAAACTCTGTACCATTGATCGCAGTAACCGGTACTTGTATGAATGTCGGTAAAACGATGGCAGCTACCCAGATTGTAAAACAATTGACCCAAAAGGGACTAAAAGTTGCTGCTGCGAAGCTTACAGGTGCATCCTTGATGCGTGATGTGAGATCGATGATGGAACAGGGCGCAATAGCATGTACTCATTTTTCTGAAGCCGGACTTGTATCAACAACCGGAAAAAATATTCTACCCATGGCAAAGGGACTCATCACTCACTTGAATAAATTGAATCCGGATATCATAGTCCTGGAATATGGTGATGGGATCATTGGTGCATACGGGGTAGATAGTTTGCTGATGGATAAAGAAATCCAGCGTTTCACCGCTGTTCATGTGGTTGCCGCACAGGATTTCATGGGATGTTGGGCATCAGATCACTTTTTCAGAAAACGATATAACAGCAATATTTCGATAATAACCGGACCGGTAACAGATAACCTGGTCGGTGTTCAATTTATTCAGAATACCATGGGGATTCGTGCTGTAAATGCGGTTGCTGATCCGGAAAAACTCGGAGAATGGGTGCTTGAGGGATTACAAAATGCTAAAAATGCACCGCAGGAAGTACTATGAGTCTCACTAAACCTAAAACCATTGCTGTAATCGGGGCAAGTGGATACACGGGAATGGAAATCATACGCTATCTTCAAGGATGTCCACAGTTTGAGCTAACAACGATTGTGGGCAATCGAACTGCTGGATCCGTGTATTCAGATATTTATCCGGCATTTACCGGGATAGTAGATCTGGTGGTTCAGGGTGCCGAATCTGTGGGGTCATTATCTACCGATGCAGTAGTGTTGGCTTTGCCACACGGAAAATCAATGCAAGT
>DLXM01000125.1 GCA_003448835.1 Bacteroidota bacterium
AAGATTCATACTATTCTAGAACTGTGGAAATTCATTTACAGTTTAAAACCGGAGTAAAATGAATAATTTAAAAAGCTGTATTGATGCCTGCCTGGCGTGTTTGGTGACCTGCGAAAGATGTGTCACTGATTGTAATAAACACGGCATGCCCGAATGTGTTTCGATATGTCGGGATTGCGCCGATATTTGTGCTTTATGTGCAAGATTTGATGCCAGGGGATCCGCCTATGGACATGAACTCCACGCTTTGTGCGCTGAAATCTGTCGAGCCTGCGCAGAAGAATGTGAAAAACACGCATCACACCACGAAAGCTGTAAGGAATGTGCTGAGGCTTGCCGAAAATGTGCAGAAATTTGCGAAGAAATGGCATCCGCCAAAGCATAATTTATTTAGCACAAACATGATAATTAAGGAAATAAAGAACGAACTATATACTTCTGATCATCCCATTGCGAAGTCTCTTCATCACGGAAATGGATTCAAAGTTCTGGCAATGGGATTCAAGAAGGGAATGATATTAGAATCACACCAATCTTACATGCAATCAAAATTGACTGTTTTGGAAGGAGCGGTTATTTACAAAGAAGAAAACAGAGAGGTAAAACTCGGACAATATGACGAAGTTGAAATCCCCATCGAAATTAATCATTCAGTGGAAGCCATTGAAGATAGCCTATGCCTACTGACACAAGGTGAATAAGAATTACCATCAATGATTTTACTGAATTGGATGTAACAATGGCACGTCAATTAGTGGTTATCAATGTTAACTGGTAACCATAATTGCGATATCGAAAAGGCGAAGAATTTATCATCTAATAAATAAATGTCATGAAAAAACTCATTATTCCTGTTTTATGTTGCTTTTTGTATTCATGCAATCAGCCGGAACCTTCGTATCAAACAAATCAAAATGTGAATGAACCGAATTCCAGAAATTCAGTATTCACACTTTCAGATGATGGAAATCCCGATGATTTAAAACACGTAAAATCAGAACTTGTAGCACCTCCTTTTTTCCCCGAACATGAGCAATCCGTGTCCAGGGATCCTGTCGTGGTTGACATTACGATGACAATTGTAGAAAAAGAATTGGAAATCGCACCCGGAGTTAAAATTTGGGCATTAACTTTTGATGGCTCAGTTCCCGGACCAATGATTGTTGTCCATCAGAACGATCATGTGCAACTTACTCTTATTAATCCATCTACAAATAGTTTGGCGCACAATATCGATTTCCATGCAGCCACAGGAGCTATGGGTGGTGGCGATATTTCTATGGTTAGTCCGGGACAACAAGTTACCTTTCGGTTCAAGGCTACAAAGGCTGGAGTGTTTGTTTATCATTGTGCTCCTGGTGGACTAATGGTCCCTTTGCACGTAACTCTCGGAATGAATGGAGCAATCATGGTTCTACCCCGAGATGGACTTAAAGATGAGAATGGAAATGAAGTAGTCTACGACAAAGCCTATTATGTAGGCGAACAAGATTATTACGTTCCCAAAGACAGTACCGGGAAATTTAAAACGTATGAAACGCCCTCGAGGGGGTTTGGAGATATGGCGACAGTGTATAAAAGCCTGACTCCATCACATATTGTATTTAATGGGGTTACAGGATCGCTCACTGGAAATAATGCACTTACTGCCGATGTTGGTGATAAGGTATTATTTGTCACATCACAGGCAAACAGAGATACCCGAATTCATTTAATTGGTGGACATGCCGATCTTGTATGGTTAGGTGGATCATTTAATGATAGACCTGCAACTAACTATGAGACATGGTCTGTGGTTGGAGGATCAGCAGTCGCAATGCTCTATCAATTCAGACAACCCGGAACCTATACTTACCTCAACCATAATTTGATAGAAGCCGTTGTTTTTGGCGCCCTGGCCGAGGTAAAAGTTGAAGGTGAATGGGATGATAATTTAATGAAACAAATCAGCAAACCTGAAGCTATTGAGTAAGAAGTTACCATAAGCAACACCAGTCCGGATGTCATTCAGCCTGCTTCGATTCTGATGCGATTTCCTCTGGATTGTACGCCTACCGTTTAGTTGCCCAACCATCCTTCGGTGAGGCGTTCATCCAAACACGAATGATGTTGCTCGTGAAGTAGTAACCTTCTAAAATAAGTTGGCTACTGTTTTCATTGATAAAAACATTTTGCCACTATCAGGAAGGTCAATAAACCCATATTTCAGATAAAAATTTCTTGTGGCATCATCAATGGGGTCAACAACTACAGCCATGGATCCGATACTTACAGATGCAAAATAACTTCTTTTGAGAGCATCCAAAAGTAAAAGTTCACCGAGCCGTTCATTTGGATATTTTAAGTCACGAGCTAAACGTCCAAGTAAGGTGACAGGCAAATTTTTGTAGGATGGAGGAAGTTTTTTGCTGATTTCAGCTGGTATAAGATCTCTTTCGATTCCTGAATTTGATAAAGTGTAGTAGCCTTTGACTTCATTGTGGTCATTCAGAATGACAAAACAGGCTGCAAGTTGACGTTTTACATCTTGCTTTGCCTGTTTTTGAAGATATCGGCTTAGTAATGGCTGACCACAGTCAAAATGTTCTTTAATGTGATCAGAGTTTAGTAACTCTGTCAAATACATTATGAATTGTCGTTAGTCAGTTCTTTATATCGAATCGCAGCTTCTTGAAGAAGAGCGTTGGGTTTTGATGGATTGGTAATTTCATTGAAAAATACCTGTTGATCTATCTGAGAAGCCAGGATTGTAGAGTGCTCCCGGATTATTGAATCGGCTTTTTGCTGTACTGTATCCAAAATAAAATCAGTAAGATTTCGAAACCCACCGATTTGAGCGGCACGTTCAAAAAGTTGCTTTTGCTCCCGGGGAACACGAGCATTAATTCGGTCGGTCGAAAGTGTATCCATAATATCTTAAACCTCAATTTTTGAAATTATTTGTACGTATAATGTACGTACAATATTTGATATTTAAAAACTAAAACATACCTGTTTAAAGTTACCAATTGGTGAAATTCGGATTTATTCACTTGAAAACGAGAATAATTTATAAAATTGAGGTAGCTTGCTTTCCGATTACTTTCATGGATTTACATACTCATAAATCTTAACTCCTTAATCGTCTATGAAAATCTATTTTTCGGGTTCAATTCGAGGTGGGCGGCAGGATGCTGAACTTTATGCGCAGCTTATTGACTTTTTGAAGTCGTTTGGAACCGTGCTTACCGAACATATTGGATACGCCTCCATCGATGATTCCAAAACCGATCGCGAAATTCATGATGAAGATGTGCAATGGCTGACGGACTCAGATATCGTAATTGCGGAGGTTACCACACCCTCCTTGGGTGTGGGTTATGAAATCGGCCGGGCGGTCGAAATGAAAAAAAGAATCCTTTGCCTGTACCGAACCTCCAATGGAAAAAATGTATCAGCTATGATAAATGGATCGCCTCACCTGTCCTGTTTCGAATACAAAAACATCGATGAGGCGAAACGAATCATATCAAAATTTATCAGTGAGTAAATCTAGAATTCCAGCTTGTAACTGAGACTTGGGATAACCACCACGGATTTGTCCAGTTCTACACGTTGGTTTTTTAATAATTGCGAGGCTCGTCCAATCATTTACAATAATTGTGCAATGCCTTTCAATTGTTAGCATACTTGGGGTGGATGCTTTTCTCATGACTGGATGGTGCTTATTTTCATTTAAAATCAATTTTGGGTCATTATTTCCTTCATAGGAGGTCCAAATATTGACAAAATTCAAGATCTATTATCAATTGTTGACCCGTTAATCGCAGCTAATTTCATTTTTTGAGTTGCATCCAAACTAATAAAAGACTAAAGAGTATGAATTCTTTTTCAATTCCAGATCTGATCCGAAAATACAACACGGCCGGACCGCGATACACCTCGTATCCCACCGCCCTGTTGTTAAAACCCATCAGTAAAATGGACCAATTTTATCGGGATCTTAGTATGGTCTCGGACACGGGCAAGGAATTGTCGTTGTATATCCATTTGCCATTTTGTCGGTCGTTGTGCTGGTACTGCGGCTGCAATAAAGTGATTAGTCGCAATATTAAGGATGCCGATCGCTATCTGGATTATCTGCAGCGGGATTTTCAGCTGACCAATGCACATTTACCCGTCGGACGGACCGTCACGCAGGTGCATTTGGGCGGTGGGACGCCGACTTTTCTAACACCAGAGCAACTTTTACGATTAAAATTGTTGATCCAGGAGTATTTTGATATCCTACCGGATGCTGAATGCAGTGTCGAAATGGATCCGCGTCACATGACCAAAGCACATGTGCAAATGCTCAAAAGCATCGGATTTAATCGGGCTTCGATCGGAGTGCAGGATCTCAATGAAGAAGTGCAAAAGGCAATACACCGCATCCAACCTTTCGAAATGAATCAGCAAGCGACACAATGGCTTCGGGATGCCGGATTCAAATCGATTAATATGGATCTNNGAAAACACTTGAGGATATCATGGAGCTTAATCCGGATCGCCTTGCGATCTATAATTATGCTCATTTGCCCGAATTATTTGTTTCACAACGACTGATAAATGCCGATTTGATGCCATCACCGGAACAAAAACTCGAAATGCTTCAACATTCGATAGAGTTTTTGAAAAATGAGGGATTTGTGTACATCGGAATGGATCATTTTGCTCGTCCCGATGACGAGTTGGCGCTGGCGTTGAAGGATGGTTCGTTGCAGCGAAATTTCCAGGGGTACAGCACGCGTCGCGGGACTGAAACCTGGGCATTCGGTGCCTCGGCAATCAGTCAAACGGGTCCCGTGATGTGGCAGCGATACAAATCACTTGAGGATTATTATGCGGCGATTGATCGTGACGAAATGCCGGTGCATAAAGCCTATACGCTCAGCGCCGACGATATTTTGCGGAAGGATGTCATTATGCGATTGATGTGTGGACTTCCGCTAGATTGGCACGATCTGGATCTCGAATATCAGATCAATACTCAGGTTTATTTTCGTGAAGAGTTGCGCAAGTTGGTAGAGCTGGAAGCCGATGGGTTGGTCGTTTGTGATGCGGTAAGTGTCAGTGTTACAGAGAAGGGACGTTTGTTCCTGCGCAATATTGCCATGATTTTTGATGCCTGGTTGCCTGAAAAAGCGACCAAACCCTCGTTTTCGAAGACGATATAAACCCTGACAGGTAGTGACAAACTTGTTTCCGGTTTGCGGTAAAAATGCTATCATGGCAACATGCTTACCCTGTACAAATCGTCAAGTTTAAACACACTTTTTACTGCCTGGAGTGACATCATAAGTCAACCTTCTCCGGGTGGACCGTTGCGTCCGCGATCTGTGATTGTCCCCAATATGGATATGGCTCAATGGCTTCAAGTGCATCAGGCGGAGCGGTCCGGAATCAGCGCAAACATCGATTTTCAGTTGCCTGCCGGATATTTCCGAAAGATTTTTGAAGCGAGGATGGGGGTTGGGGCCGGAGCCGGGTCAGGTGCGGGAGCCGGGTCGAGTGCGACCCCGAATGCGGTGAAGCAAACTCAGCCCCAGTTACTCGACAAACACCAGCTTCGCTGGATGGCGTTTACGTTATTGGGTGAGGCCTTGGAAACGGGTCGGTATCCGAGTGAGTGGGAGGTTTTGGTTGATTGGATCAGAACGGCGTCGCAGAAGGAGGGTGGTTCCAGGGACATGAAGGGAGTCCGCTGGGATCTTGCCGGACAAATTGCCGATGTGTTCGATCAATATATTATGTATCGTCCGCTTTGGTTAAACGAGTGGGGTGGTGGTGACGGGGATACTGTTTCGATCGTCGGATTAGAGGGCATGAATGCGTGGCAGCCTTCATTTTGGGGTAAAATTCGGAGCAGGTGGGGCGAGTACCCGAATCGCGCGGATTTGATGTTGGGTTTGGTGGATGAATTGAGTGGAGGGGATGCCGCAGACTTCGTGCTTACACCACAAATTGCGATTTTTGGGATTCAATCTGTCGCACCGATCCTGATGGAAGCGCTGCTTCTGAAATCCAAATATGTGGATGTGCACTGGTTTCAGCGGGATAATGAGTCTATCGGACCATTCACAGACGATTTTCTATCAGATTTGAGCACCGATCAACGGGACCAATCCAATTTGATGCATCATTTGATTGCGAAGCACAAGATTGAGGTCAATACGAAGGTATTGGATGGTCGCACGAACCCACAAATGTCCACTCCAAATTCGTCCGACAGTCCTAAATCCAACTCACCGGGAAACGCTGATCCTACGACACCCATCCCGGCTAATTTCCCAAAAGTCATTGCAAAACCGGGAGCCATTTCAATCCATCGGTGCCACAGTCCCAGACGCGAAGTCGAAGTTCTGCACGATACTCTTCTCCATCTTTTTGAAACCAAAAATATTCGTCCCGGGGATGTGGCTATCGTCACCCCCGATGTAGATTTATACGCACCCTTTGTTCGTGAAGTGTTTCATAGCGGAACTGATGATCAAATTCGTATTCCAGTCCGAATTTCTGGCGGACAATTAAACGAACGCGAACTGGTTGCGGATGTACTGCTGAAAGCTCTGGATATCACTAATTCCCGGTTTAAAGCCACCGAAATCCTCGATTGGCTCGGATTGGCACCGGTTTTGGGCGATTTTTTGGATCAAACCGGACTCCGGGGTACCCTCAACCGCTGGATCGAAGAGCAAAGAATCCGTTGGGGAAGTGGTAAAGAACATATTAAAGATGTCGGCTTCGAGTTGGATGGACGTCATTCCTGGATGTTTGGGCTGCAACGAATCCTATTAGCACGTATTGCATCCGAA
>DLXM01000284.1:0-150 GCA_003448835.1 Bacteroidota bacterium
AGCGTACAAATTGTTCTTTTGCCATGATTACCTAACCCGATTAGGAATTGTTGAATTTATGATTCTATTAAGATTGCTGGATTTAACCAGGCTTTTTGCCGAGCCGCTACTCGGAATTGAACCGAGGACCCCTTCCTTACCATGGAAGTG
>DLXM01000284.1:226-3741 GCA_003448835.1 Bacteroidota bacterium
CAGATTTACAGTCTGCCCCATTTGGCCGCTCTGGAATCTCCCCGTCTTCAATAAAAGAAAGAACTGAGCTGGTGATAGGACTCGAACCTACGACCGGCGGTTTACAAAACCGCTGCTCTACCAACTGAGCTACACCAGCGCTTATAGAAAGACTCCAAAAATAAGCACAACTTATGTACATGTCAATAAATATTTTCGCAAATATCTATGAAATGTCATCTAGCTGTTTTGCTGTCTTTTTAAATTTGAGATAAGCCCGGATTTTAATGAATGCAAATATTGCCAACCCGGTAAAAATGACCCAACTATAATAAGATAAATAGCTGCCTATTTGCTCCCAGTTCTCTTTTATTATCCATCCACTACCCAACAAAATGAAATTCCAAAGTATAGAACTGGTAAAGCTACTTAATATCGTTTTGCGAATATCAGTCTGACTAATTCCGGAAATCAATGAGATTATTGATCTGGTTCCGGCTAAAAATCGATTTCCTACAATCACACCTTGTCCCCAACGACCCATCCAGGCTTGAGCTTTAGTCATATACCGATAATCCAGATAACGAAATAACCAAAATCGCGATCGTTTTTCTTTGATCCCATCACCCCATCTATACCCAACATAGTACATTGACATAAATCCAAACACTGAGGCAACCGTAGTTAGCAACAGAACTGTAGTAAAATCAACGAATCCATCCGCCGCAAGGTACCCTCCAAATACGATCATGATGTCACCGGGAATTGGAGGAATGACATTTTCCAGATATGCAATAAGAAAAAACGCTACATAAATACTAATGACTGGCAGAGTTTTAATCCACTCGACTAAATCAATTGTTATTGAGTCCATCATGATTTAATCAACAGAATTGTGGACATTGCTGCGACACCCTCACCCCGACCTACAAAACCCATTTTTTCGGATGTTGTTGCCTTGATTGAAATCCGATCTGGACCAATGTTTAATATTTTAGAAATCTGGTCCTGCATCTGTGGTATATACGGGTTGAGTTTGGGCGCTTCAGCAACTACGGTAGAATCGATATTCGATAATTGATATCCTTTTTCTGTTACCAATAAATAAGCGGCTTGAAGCAATTTGGCACTATCAGCGTCTTTCCAGATCTTCTCGGTATCAGGAAAATGAGTTCCGATATCACCTAGTGCTAATGCACCTAGTATTGCATCCGTGATTGCATGTAATAATACGTCGGCATCAGAATGGCCAAGAAGTCCACGATCATGCGGGATCTCAATACCACCTAATATCAATTTTCGTCCGGACGAAAACTGATGAACATCGTATCCATATCCAATTCGGATGTCAATCATAATCTTATTTAAAACGGTTTATAAATTTCTCAGCTTTTTCGATATCGTCAGGCCACGTAATCTTGAAGTTATTCGGATCGCCTGGTATTAAACGAATTTTATGACCAGAAAGTTCTACCAGAGATGCATCATCGGTGCCTGTGTAATCTCGCAAGATTGCAAGTTTATACGCTTCATTGATTACGGCTTTACCAAAAACCTGTGGCGTTTGAACTGCAACCAGCGTATCACGATTTGGAGTTGATACCACAAAGCCCGAATCGTCTTTGATTTTTATGGTGTCTGTAACTGCAATTCCCGGAACAACTGCTTCAAAGTTTTCGGCTGCCTCTATCAACGCATTGAATAATTCTGAGCTTAAAAACGGCCTTACTGCATCATGTACTGCGATATATTTAGTTTCAGCAGGTACGACGGCAAGTGCATTTTTTATTGAATACATCCGCTCTGAACCACCTTCAACAACAAGAACCGCAGGCTTTACATCCAAGGTTTGAACCATAGAACGGGTGAAATCCAGCCAATCAGAGGATACCGATATAATGATAGAGAGCACCCGGTCGGGACGATCAAAACATCTAATCGTCCTTTCCAGAATTGTCATCTCCCCCAATCTCAGGAAAGGTTTGGGGATATCACTCCCCATTCGAGAACCGGATCCAGCAGCCGGAATAATTACACTGAGATCCGTCATCGGTTTAGATAATTAACATCACATCACCGAAAGTATAAAATCGATATTTTTTATCGATTGCTTCCTGATATGCTTTTGTCAAGAATTCGTAGTCGCAGAAGGCACCAACCAGCATCAATAGCGTAGATTCAGGTTGATGAAAGTTCGTAATTAAAGCTTCTGTTACTTTGAAATCGTAGGGCGGATAAATAAACTTATCAGTCCAGCCAAAACTTGGTTTTGAGTGACCACTTGCTGTGATACTTGTTTCAATTGCCCTAACAGCAGTGGTTCCACAAGCTACAACTTTATGTTTTTTACTGTCTAGAGTCTTGTTGATCGTATCGGATGTTTCCTGACTAATGAAATAATTTTCAGAATCCATTCTGTGCTTGGTCAAATCCTCTACCTCTACCGGACGGAATGTCCCCCAACCAATATGCAGGGTTATCGGCGCCATGATCACACCTTTGTCGGTTAATTTTTTAACCAGTTCTTCGGTAAAGTGCATACCGGCAGTTGGAGCTGCAACTGCACCACGTTCTTTTGCAAAAATTGTCTGATAGCGCTCTTTGTCGTTCTCTTCAGGTTTACGTTTGATATAAGGTGGCAAAGGCATTTCACCAATCTTATCTAACGTTTCATAAAGATCTTCATTCGGACCATCATACAAAAAGCGGATTGTTCGTCCACGGGAAGTTGTATTATCAACTACCTCTGCAACTAAGTCCTCATCAAAATAAAGTTTGTTACCTATCCTGATTTTTCGTGCAGGCTCAACCAAAACATCCCAAAGTTTGTTTTCAGGTTGCAACTCACGAAGTAAAAACACTTCGATATTTGCTTCGGTTTTTTCTTTTTTGCCCTTTAATCTGGCCGGAAAAACCTTAGTATTGTTGTACACAAGACAATCACCTTCATTCATATATTTATGAATATCGGCGAATGTTTCATGAGTAATAGTTTTTTTAGCTCTATCAATGACCATCAACTTGGCGGCGTCTCTTGGCTCAACCGGATGTGATGGGATTTTGATCTTTTCAAATTCGTAACGGAAATCAGTAAGTTTCATCGTACCTTTTTAATGGATGTACACATATCGGGATTGAAAATTTCACGACTTGTATCTTTTCAATCACGAAAAATATAGCTAATATACGAGTTTCGAGAGCGGATGACAAGCTAAAGCAGGGAGGTGTGCCAGAGTGGTTGAACGGGGCGGTCTCGAAAACCGTTATACAAGTAATTGTATCGGGGGTTCGAATCCCTCCACCTCCGCAAAAATAATTGGATTTTAATCTAAAATTTTTCGTTTTTATATACGTTATCAGTTAAAATTCGACCTTAGTAAAGAAAGAAATTCTATGAAGTCAAAACTCAGTGTAGTTGGTTTATTACTGGCTCTTGTATTGACATCTGTTCCGGCTCTGGCACAGTTGAGATCGCATGTACCTACACCCTATTCACTTATGGGTCCAACGGTTGCTGTTAAATCAATGAATGCTGA
>DLXM01000042.1 GCA_003448835.1 Bacteroidota bacterium
CTGGATTCATCCGAAATGATTCCCGCTTCGTCGAGTACGGCTGGTGATACAAAAATCTGAGCTTCAAATCGAATTGCCAATGCAATGGCATCGCTGGGACGGGCGTCAACAATTACTTCGCCATGAGTTCCATCCATCACTATTTTCGAAAAGAATGTACCTTCGCGGAGCTCATTGATCCATACATATTTTATAACTGAATCGAATGCATCGATGATTTGTTTCATCAAATCGTGAGTCATTGGACGAGGTGGCTTTATGTGCTCAAGTTCAAGCGCGATGGCCTGTGCTTCGTACGTTCCAATTATAATTGGAAGCCGCCTGGATCCGTTTGGTTCATTTAAAATTAGTGCGTAAGCACCCCCACTGCTGGGAGAAGTCGACAAACCTAATATGTCCATTTGGATCTTATCCACCACGATTTACCTCAGTTTCTATTCAAAAATAATTTTCTTTTGGTATAAGTTAACACTTATAATTTCCTGAAACTGCAAACATAACTAATTTCATTCATCTCATAAACCAAAATACCATTTTTATTTTTGTGGAAATGGTGGCAAACGAGCTGACAAAAAGTTACTTTCATGGGTATGAATGATCCTGCAAATCTAATACAAAAAATCGAACGATATCTCGGGCAACATGAGGAGATGTATGGTAATGTTGCTTTTGAAATTCAGGAAACGAAATCTGAATTACCGGGAAGTGCCGATGATACTGTCGTTGATGAGAATTTCGATCCTTTATTTCTGGAGTATTCTGATGATGCTCCAACAAATACTAATTTTCCTGAATCCGTTGTAATGAATACTCCCAATCTGGACCACATTAAAACATTAGCCGAATTGCATGAATTGTGCAAAGTTACACCCGAACTTCATACTGATCTGGAGGGAACAAATCTTGTTTTTGGTACAGGCAATCCAAATGCAGATTTGATGGTCATCGGTGAGGCTCCCGGTGCAGAAGAGGATAAACGTGGCGAACCTTTTGTCGGACGGTCCGGACAACTGCTCACCAAAATTCTGGAGGCTATTAATTTGCCGAGAGATCAGGTTTTTATTGCCAACATCCTGAAACATCGTCCGCCGGATAACAGAAATCCATTGCCGGCTGAACGAAAAAGAAGCCTACCCTACTTGCTTAAGCAGATTGATTTGATCAATCCGAAGCTTATTCTTTGTCTGGGGAAGGTGTCTGCTGAAACATTATTGGGTAAATCATCATCGATGAAAGATATGCGCGGGAGCTTTCATAAATTTTCGGATAAATATGAGTTATTAGTAACTTATCACCCCGCTGCTTTGTTGCGTAATCCCAATTGGAAAAGAGATACATGGGATGATGTAAAAGTATTGCGAAATCGATATGATGAGTTGGGTTGTAAGCCCTGATTCAGTTAGTTTAAGTTATATATAGATTGCTTTTTTACGACATTAATGGCCAAGAACAATTACAAATCAAACAATAAGGCGGTTCAGGACGATCAAATTTTAGAGCGTGAAGGAAGGATTCCGCCTCAGGCCATTGAAATTGAGGAAGCCGTTTTGGGTGGGATGCTCATCGATCGTGATGCTGCAATCATGGCTGTTGAATCTCTGAAAGTATCAGACTTTTACCGTCCGGCGCATCGTCATATTTTTGAAACGATGTCCAAATTGATTCAGAATAAGAATCAATTGGATTTGTTGACCCTCGAAAACGAATTACGGGATCAGAATTTGTTGGATTTGATCGGGGGAGCCGGGTATATCACACAATTAACCCGTTCGGTAAGTTCTTCGGCCAATATTGAATATCATATTCAGATTATTTCTGAAAAAGCACTTAAACGTGATTTGATTTTATCGTGTACTGAGGTGATTAAAGAAAGTTATGATTCGTCTTCGGATCCGTATGACGTGTTGGATTTGGCCGAAAAGAAGGTGTTTGAGCTCTCAAATCTCAACAGCCGGGGTAGTGTCGAGGCGATTACAGATACGATTAAGTCCACTCTTGAATATCTTGAGGAACTTCGTGGTAAAAAAAGCGGTATTACAGGGGTTCCGTCAAGCCTGGATATCGATAAATTGACTGCGGGATGGCAAAAAGGTGATCTGATTATTATTGCGGCTCGTCCATCGATGGGAAAAACGGCCTTCGTTTTAACGGTAGCCAGAAATGCAGCTTTGCATCCGAATCCGGAAATGAGAACTTCTATTGGACTTTTTTCACTGGAGATGTCCGATCAATCATTAGTTCAACGATTGCTGACCATGGAAGCCCGTGTGGACGCTCAAAAAGCCAGAACGGGTCAACTTAGTGACGAAGAGTTTCAGAACCTCATAGAGGCTGCCGGGCGTCTTTATCCGGCTCATATCTATGTTGATGACACCCCGAGTTTGAGTTTGATGGAATTGCGATCTAAGTGTAGGCGTCTCAAAAATGAAAAAGGGATCGGTTTAATTATTATCGATTACTTACAGCTCATGACGGGTAACGTTCGGGACAACAGTAATCGAGAACAAGAGATCGCATACATTTCACGGGGACTTAAAAGTCTTGCCAAGGAATTGAATGTACCTGTGATTGCACTGGCACAGCTTAGCCGCCAGGTAGAGCAACGTGGCAGAGACAAGCGCCCACAATTGAGTGATTTGCGCGAATCGGGTTCTATTGAGCAGGATGCCGATGTGGTTTGTTTCTTGTATCGACCAGAATATTATGGTATCACGACGGATGATGAGGGAAGATCTACTCAAAACATAGCTGAGGTAATTATTGGAAAACAACGAAATGGTCCGGTTGGATCTGTACCTTTGCATTTCGTGAAAGAGTATGCTCGTTTTGAAAATCTCACGTCGGCAACTTATGACGATTATTCAGGTGGTAGCAACTTTGATTTGTTAGTTCCCGATGATGAGCCATCTTATGGAAGTAGTTCCAAAAAGAAATCAAATCCGGCTAAAGGATTAGGTCCAATTATCGAGGATGATTCACCTTTTTAAAAATAACTGGTATCGTATTGCCCGCTATTCTGAATACACCGGATTAGCCGACTTAAATCAACCCCGCGAAAGTCAACTGTCCGACATCTTTCTTGGAAAACCGATATCCCTATCGAATTAGCTTTTTAATACTATCAAAAAGTTCATCAAAACGAGTGATTCTTTTCTGCCAGTCGAGATGAGCGTTAATATTTCGAAGTGTTTGAACTGGTAATGCTTTGGATTCGCCCAAGACAAGTTTACGGAGCTTTTTGAATAGGTCGTCTTCGTCATTATAAAAGACC
>DLXM01000088.1 GCA_003448835.1 Bacteroidota bacterium
GATGCATATCGGCAAACCCACCACCATCCGTCAATGCCCGCACAAAATTCAAGGTCATTGCCGACTTCTGATACGCCTCAACCAACCGGTTCGGATCCGCTTCACGCGCCTCTGGAGCCGCATCAAAACTATTAAATAAATCCCCTCGATAGGATTTCATCTTCACGCCATCAACCTCTTCATAATCACTGGATCGTGGCTTCGCATACTGCCCCGCAATCCGTCCGATACGCGTAACCGGTGTATTCATTTCGTGAATCAGGATGAAACTCATCTGCAACAAAACCTTCAACAACTTCACAATCGTATCTGAATTACAACGATCAAATGACTCAGCACAATCTCCACCCTGCAGAATAAATCCGTGCCCATTCGACACATCCGCAATTTTATTGCGCAACGCCTCAATTTCCCACGAAGTCACCAACGGCGGATAACTTTTGAGTTCCTTGTAGCGTTTTTCCAGCTCTTTTTGAGATGGATATTCAGGCATCTGCCAAATTGGTTTGTCCCTCCAGGAATCCGGAGTCCAGATTTTATTCTTTTCTTCTGTTGCAATCATAATTAATGTGTGGTCTTCCCTAACGTTAAAGACCAAATAACGTGATTTTGGTGCTCAGAAACAAGGGAAAATAAACTTCAGGTGTATTTACAAATCGCAATTAAATTCAATTAGAATTATATTACCTGATTGTCTGCCGCACAATCAAAATTGTGCCCAAAACTGCTAAATCAATCCATGTTCCATAATATCATCATTCGCGGCGCTCGCGAACACAATCTTAAAAATATCGACATCGACATCCCACGAGACCAACTCGTAGTTGTCACCGGCCTCTCGGGATCAGGGAAGTCATCACTGGCATTCGATACGATTTATGCTGAGGGACAACGACGGTTCATGGAATCACTTTCGGCTTACGCCAGGCAGTTTTTGGGGATGATGGAGCGTCCTGATATTGATTTCATCGACGGACTATCTCCCGTAATCTCGATCGACCAGAAAACAACCAACCGAAATCCACGCTCAACCGTTGGTACCGTTACCGAAATTTATGATTTCCTGCGTCTGTTATATGCCCGAGTGGGCATCCCGTTCTCGTACGCTACGGGACAAAAAATGGAGAAACAAACCGCAGAGCAGGTTATTGAATCCATCCTTCGACTTAAAGAAGGCACACGCGCATACTGCCTTGCACCTGTGGTCCGAGGACGAAAAGGACATTATCGGGAGTTATTCGAGCAAACCCTTAAACAAGGATTCATTCGCGTCCGTGTGGATGGTGAATATCTCGAGCTCGAAAAAGGCATGCAGGTTGATCGTTATAAAACACACAATATTGAAGTTGTGATCGATCGTTTCGTAATCAGCGAAAATTCAAGAAGTCGCATCAGCCAAAGTATCTACACCGCCCTCGAAATGGCTGATGGAACCGTAATTCTGCACATTCCCGAGGACAAAGACGAATATCCATTAGGGCGGGATATCCTTTTTTCACAAAAATTATTCGATGCGGAGTCTGGAATTGCATATGACGATCCAGCTCCGAATCTTTTTTCATTTAATTCACCCTACGGTGCCTGCAAAACCTGTAGCGGACTCGGATATACCTATGATGTTGATCCGGAGTTACTCATGCCCAACCACCGACAAACTTTAAACGAAGGTGGCATCCGATTTCTGGGCAAACCTCGCGGAATTTTCGTTTTCAAACAACTTGAAGCTGTTTTGGCATCATTCGGAGCCAGTTTCGACACGCCAATTAACGAATTTCCCGAAGAACTCATCCAAATCATGCTGTATGGCAGTGGAAAAGACAATTTTAACATCAAATATGATTTCAAAGCCAGTACAGTAACGTATAAACACGCTTTTGAAGGACTCATCGCGATGATCCGCAGCCAATACGAGGACACAAAATCAGCATCTCAGCGCGATAAAGCCAAATCATTCATGGGCAAAACGACCTGCCCAATATGCAAAGGTGGCCGCTTAAATAAAGAAGCCTTGTCCTACAAGGTGGGAGACTATAACATCGCGGATCTTGTTAAACAGGACATCCGTTCCCTGCGACATACCATTAACAATCTCGAACTATCCGATCGCCAACGCACCATCGGGACTCAGGTCATCAAAGAAATCCGCGACCGACTCGAATTTTTAGACAACGTCGGACTCAATTATTTGAGTCTGGATCGTGAAGCGCAGACATTATCCGGCGGAGAAGCACAGCGCATCAGACTGGCAACCCAAATCGGTACCCAGCTGGTCGGCGTTCTATATATATTGGATGAACCAAGTATCGGATTGCACCAGCGCGATAACCTCAAACTCATTCGGTCCTTGCAAACCCTTCGCGACCTAGGAAACAGTGTCATTGTGGTAGAACATGACCGCGAAACCATCGAAGCGGCTGATTTTGTCATAGATATGGGTCCCGGAGCCGGAATTAATGGTGGACATATCGTTAGTGCCGGGAAATCCGAAGAATTAGACCCTGAATCCATCACTGCACGGTTCCTTCGATACGAAGATCAGATTCCGCTTCCGGTCAAACGTCGGGATGGGTCCGGCAAAAAATTGTCCCTGCTCGGCGCACGCGGACACAATCTAAAACATGTAGATATGGATATTCCCCTGGGAAAATTCATCTGTGTAACCGGTGTAAGTGGCAGTGGAAAAAGTTCGTTGATCAATCATACGTTGTCCCCCATTCTGAGCAATCACATTTATAAATCTCGCGAAGTCCCGCTTCCCTACGATGAAATAACCGGACTCGAACACATCGACAAAGTTATCAGCATCGATCAGAGTCCGATTGGTCGAACACCACGCTCAAATCCCGGAACATACACTAAAGTCTTCGACAACATTCGGGCATTGTTCTCAGAAATGCCAGAAGCGAAAATCCGGGGTTATGATCAGGGACGATTCAGTTTCAACGTCAAAGGTGGACGTTGCGAAACCTGCAGTGGTGATGGGATGCGCAAAATCGAGATGAATTTCCTGCCGGATGTCTATGTAACCTGCGAAACCTGTAATGGCAAACGATACAACCGCGAAACCCTCGAAATCTATTTCAAAGGCAAAAATATCGCCGAAGTATTGGATATGCCGATCAAAGAAGCAGTAGAATTCTTCGATACGGTACCACGCATAAGACGCATTTTAGAAACAATGTGTTCTGTAGGGCTCGGATACCTGACCATCGGGCAGTCGAGCACCACACTTTCCGGTGGGGAAGCACAGCGAATCAAACTGGCGCGTGAGCTATCCAAAATCGGCACCGGCGACACCGTATATATAATGGATGAACCCACCACGGGGCTCCATTTTCAGGATGTGAACATGTTGGTTGAAGTCATCCAAAAACTCGTTAACAAAGGAAACACGGTCGTTGTGATCGAGCATAA
>DLXM01000113.1 GCA_003448835.1 Bacteroidota bacterium
CACTTGAAGGAATATGTACTCACTACGCCGGGGCAGAAAGTAGCAGTAATTTTCTCAGAGTTCGATCCCAAATAAAGACATTCAAACAAATCGTTAAAGAAGCTAAATCAACTGGACTAAATCCCCGGAAATTACATTCAGCTTGCTCAGCCGCCGCCCTTACGTATCCGGCTACAACGATGGATATGGTCCGGATTGGCATTGCCTTATACGGATACTGGCCAACCCGTGAGACATTCATGCATTATCAGATGACTCATTTTGACATGAATAATCCAAATGTTGAATCCCATCTAATGGATGACCCATTAAAACGCGTTCTCAGCTGGAAAAGTCACGTCATGAGTACTAAAACAGTGAAAGCCGGTGAATTTATCGGATATGGGACCAGTTATTTGGCGGGAATCACCACGAAGGTTGCAGCGATTCCTGTTGGTTATGCATATGGATTTTCCAGAAATCTGAGCAATCTGGGTCGAGTTATAGTAGGAGGAAAACGTACATCTGTGATCGGTGTTGTGAATATGAACATGATGCTGGTAGACATCACTGAAACGCCTGATGTCAAACGAGGAGATGAAGTTATTCTTATTGGGAAACAAGATAATCAGGAAATATCAGTCGCATCGTTCAGTGAACTCACCCAGCGAATTAACTATGAAACTTTGGTCCGGTTACCTTCCAATTTGCCCCGAATATTGGTTGGTTAATTCAGCTCGTGGATGTAGATTGTTATCAGTTGGGGAACTTGTCGACAAAATGGGGCGTTTAATCATCTTATAGTGGATAATTTGGCAATTTTTTACATAAGTGCTGAAACATTTCACATGTAATATTGCGTTCTTTATTCATCCACATTTATCACGAATCTGATCACATGAATAACAGGCTTCGCATCACGTTAATTATCATCATTCCGGTAATTTTTATTGGCGCATTTCTACTTCGAAATGTTTTTTTAGATGATATTTCGGAACCAACACTGCAAACAACACAAACTCAGAATACACCCACATCAAACTCGTTAGGTGTACGGGCGTTAAAGTTGAATGCTCAGTCATTTAGCAATAATATTTTCACAACAGGTACCATCATCGCGAATGAAGAAGTTCAACTTCGACCCGAAACATCCGGTAGAATTACGAGCTTGACCCTCGATGAGGGACGTTCAGTAAAAAAAGGTGATTTATTGGTCAAAATCAACGATGCGGACCTTCAGGCTCAACTATTGCGGGCTCGACTTCAACTGGAATTGGCCGAATTGCGTGAAAATCGTCAGAAATTATTGCTTGAGAACAGAGCCATTGCTCAGGAAGATTACGATGTGGCACTCAATCAGGTGAATACGATCAAAGCAGAAATTTCACTCATCGAAGCTCAAATCGAGAAAACCGAGCTCAGAGCACCATTTGATGGCGTTATCGGACTCCGAAACGTCAGCGAAGGAAGTTATATTACAACCTCGAACGTTGTGGCAACATTACAGGATTTCAATACCATTAAGATCGATTTTTCTATACCAGAACGATATTCTGCGCTGGTTCAATCGGGTGATCAGATCAGGTTTACACGTCAGGCTTCAGAAGGGACCTACGAAGGTAAAATTATGGCAATTGAACCCAGAATTGATCAGGCTACCAGAACATTGGTACTCAGGGCTCAAGCGCCAAATCCCAATCGTTCGATAATACCTGGAGCTTTCGTGCAAATTGAATTTAAGCTTCGGGAAATTCCAAATGCATTGATGGTTCCATCAGAGGCCATAATACCTGAGTTAGGTGGTAATAGTGTTTTCATTTACGAAGGAGGATCAGCAGTACGTAAGCGGGTAATAATCGGTACCAGAACCGAAACACTGGTTCAGGTGGTTGATGGCCTCAGCGACGGAGATACGATCCTTACTACAGGTATTTTACAACTTCGTGAAGGAATGCCGGTCAGGGTTACTGAAATGATTGATCAAACTAGCCAGGAATCATAATATGAGTTTATCCTCCTTAAGCATTCGACGGCCGGTTTTAGCAACGGTGATGTCTATTGTGATCGTACTTTTCGGTATAATCGGATACAATTATTTGGGTATTCGTGAGTATCCGGCTGTGGATCCGCCAATTGTGACCGTTTCGACCTCATATGTAGGTGCAAACGCAGATGTCATTGAATCTCAAATTACCGAACCACTAGAGGAATCGATCAACGGAATCGCCGGAATTCGAACTCTAACCTCTGTGAGTCGTGAAGGTCGATCAACCATTACTGTCGAGTTTGATCTGGATGTTGATATGGAAGCAGCCGCGAATGATGTTCGGGACCGGGTATCCCGCTCGTTGCAACGACTTCCGCCTGATGTTGAAAATCCGATTGTTAGTAAAGCAGATGCCGATTCAAGTCCAATTGTATTTTTAAGTGTCAGTAGTGACGTCAGAAATCCACTGGAAACCTCAGAATTGGCAAATAACCTGATTCGTGAGCGCATGCAAACAATTCCGGGTGTGTCTGAGGTCCGAATTTGGGGTGAAAAACGCTATTCGATGCGTTTATGGATGGATCCTGATAAACTTACGGCATATGGACTCACACCATTAGATGTCCGCCAGGCAATCGACCGTGAAAACATTGAATTACCAAGTGGCCGGATCGAAGGATTTAATACTGAACTTTCTGTGCGGACGATGAGCCGGCTTGAGACTCCCGATCAATTTAATAACCTCATCCTAAAAGACGATGGTGGCAATACGGTTCGGTTTAGGGATGTGGGAACAGCAATGTATGGCGCTGAAAATGAGCGAACTGTACTAAAACGAGACGGTGTACAGATGGTTGGAGTGGTGTTAATTCCACAACCGGGAGCCAATAACATTGCCATTGCCGATGAATTCTATAAACGACTCGACACGGTTTTAAGAGACCTCCCTGCAGATATTACAACAGCCATTGGATTTGATGTAACTGAATACATTCGGGCTTCGATAACTGAAGTTCAGGACACCATCATTACGGCATTCATCCTCGTAGTATTAATTATTTTCTTGTTCCTGCGTGACTGGAGAACCACAATAATCCCGGTTATCGTGATTCCAATCGCACTTATTGGTGCTTTTTTCATCATGTTTATCTCCGGATTTTCGATCAATGTCCTGACGATGTTAGGATTGGTTTTGGCAATCGGATTAGTAGTAGATGATGCTATTGTGGTGATGGAGAATATCTACTCGAAAATTGAAATGGGGATGGAGCCTGTAGAGGCTGGAATTCGTGGTGCTGCTGAAATCTTCTTCGCTGTAATATCCACTACAACTGCTTTGGTTGCAGTATTTATGCCCGTTATCTTTCTCGAGGGATTAACCGGACGACTTTTCCGGGAATTTGGTATCGTTTTAGCCGGATCTGTTATTATTTCGTCTTTTGTCGCGCTAACACTGACCCCCATGTTATCCAGCAAAATTCTCAAAAAGCGGGATAAACATAATTTCATCTACAATGCAACTGAGCCTTTTTTCAAAGGCCTGACAGATGGTTACAGAAATACCCTATCCATGTTTCTAAAGGTGCGATGGGTAGCATTTATTGTGATTCTTGGGTCAATTGGGATGATCGTTTATTTGGGCACCCAGGTTCAAACAGAGTTAGCGCCACTTGAGGATCGGGGTCGGGTTAGAGTAAATATTTCGGCACCTGAAGGGGCGACATTTGAATATATGGATAGTTACATCGACGAAGTTATCAATGTGGTCAAAGATTCCATCCCCGAGTATGCGAACATAATTTCGGTGACTTCACCCGGATTTGGAGCATCCAGTTCAGTGAATACTGGATTTGTGACTCTTAATTTGACCGATTCAGACACCCGTGATCGAACTCAGCAGGAGATTGCTGACGAATTGGGTAGTGTACTGGCTGATTTTACAGGTGCCCGACCTTTTGTATCCCAGGATCAAACATTTGGAGGGAGAAGAAGTGGACTCCCGGTACAATTCGTGATTCAGGCTCCGAATTTTGACGCTCTAAAAGATAATTTGCCGAAATTTTTAGACATGGCGTCAGATGATCCGACCTTTTCTGTTGTGGATGTCGATCTTAAATTTAATCGGCCGGAACTTCGTATTGATATCAACAGGGATCGTGCGCGGGCATTGGGAGTTTCAGCATTAGACATAGCGCAAACTCTGCAACTTGCATTGAGTGGTCAGCGATTCAGTTATTTTATTCTGAATGGAAAGCAGTATCAGGTAATTGGACAATTGGCGCGTGAATATCGTGATGCACCAATAAATCTTCAGTCTCTGAGCGTGAAAAATAATCGAGGGGATTTAATAAGATTAGATAACCTGGTTACGATTTCAGAGCAAAGTAGTCCACCACAGCTATTTCGATTTAATCGATACGTTTCGGCTACCGTATCAGCCGGACTGGCAAGAGGGAAGACCCTGGGTGACGGGATTGAGGCAATGGAAAATATAGCCGATCAGATTCTAGATGACTCGTTTTCAACAACATTGGCCGGAACATCAAGGGACTTCTCTGAAAGTAGTAACAGTTTATTATTTGCCTTCGGATTGGCTGTGATACTCATTTATTTGGTGCTGTCCGCTCAGTTTGAAAGTTTTCGAGATCCCTTAATCATTTTATTTACAGTTCCCCTGGCAGTCTCTGGTGCAATCCTATCTTTATGGATTTATGGA
>DLXM01000077.1 GCA_003448835.1 Bacteroidota bacterium
CCCATTATAGCTGAAGTCGGACTCAACATTTCCCGCATACCAGGCCCACCTACCGGACCTTCATAACGAATTACAAGTACGTCACCTTTTACTACTGTACCATCCAAAATTGCTTTTAAAGCAGATTCTTCTGAAGGATAAACCCTGGCCTTACCTTCGAATCTTAATCCCTCTTTGCCGCTTATTTTAGCTATAGCACCTTCCGGAGCAAGATTTCCATATAAAACTACGAGGTGTGAGTTTGGTTTAATTGGATTCTCAAATGATCTGACAATTTCTTGATTTGCCGGATAAGGTTTTACATCTTTCAAATTCTCAGCCAGCGTATCACCGGTGACAGTCATACAATCACCATGTAAAAATCCATTATCCAATAGCATTTTCATCAATGGCTGGATACCTCCGATTTCGATTAGCTCCGACATCAAGAATTTTCCACTGGGTTTAACATCTGCTAAAACCGGGACTTTTTCACCTAATTGAGTGAAATCTTCCAAAGTAATATCAATTCCAGCTGTATGTGCAATCGCCAGTAAATGAAGAACCGCATTTGTTGATCCACCCAATGCAATAGTAACTGTAATCGCGTTTTCAAAAGCTTTTTTAGTGAGAATATCTGAAGGACGAATCCCTTTTTCCAGTAGATTTAAAACTGCAACACCAGCTCTTTGACAGTCATGATGCTTGCTTTCAGACACAGCTTCTTGAGCTGAACTATTTGGTAAACTGAGTCCAAGTGCCTCAATTGCGGATGCCATTGTATTAGCCGTGTACATACCGCCACAGGATCCGGGACCAGGAATGGCTGTGGACTCAACTTCGAGTAATTGCTCGTCGGAGATTGATCCTTTTGCATGAGCTCCAACTGCCTCAAAAACGGAAACGATATCGCGTCGGTTTTTGCCTGGTTTAATTGTTCCTCCATACACAAAAACAGCTGGACGATTTAATCGGGCTATTGCCATTACACACCCAGGCATATTTTTGTCACAACCACCGATGGCTACAAAGCCGTCAAATCCCTGGGCGCCCACAACAGTTTCGATTGAGTCAGCAATAACTTCTCGTGAAACCAGTGAATAACGCATGCCGGGCGTTCCCATTGAAATTCCATCAGATACTGATATCGTGTTGAACACAACACCTTTCCCGCCTGCATTTTCAATGGCCTGAGCTGTTTCATCGGCTAAAACATTTATATGCATGTTACACGGAGTTACCATACTCCAGGTAGACGCCACCCCAATTTGTGGTTTTTTAAAATCTTCAGATTTAAATCCAACAGCTCGAAGCATGGATCTGTTTGGTGCGCGATCGGCACCATCAACTACGATCGACGAGTGCGACCTCAATTCATTCTGGCTCATAAATTTCCCTAACTACAATTCTTGTTATGTCACGCAATATGTGAAAAAAATCTGATTTACAGAAGTCAATTATCCTTTAAATTTTATCATTCTTTGGACTCTAAAAACTAACCATGGAAACCATCGCATCATATAAACACTTAGAACTTCGGGTCCACCGATATAGAATTCATTTCTACCACGCGCAATTTTTTTTAACATTTTTCGAGCAAAAACATCCGCGGACATGCCTTTTTGATGTGTTTTATCCGTTATATTGTGCGGTTTCCCATCAGCGGTAACTGCATTTTTTGAGACATTTGTGAGGATGTATCCCGGACACACAACACTAACTCGAACTCCATGCTGGTGCAATTCTGATCTGAGGGTATCAAAATAGCCCTGAAGTGCGTGTTTAGTTGCACAATAGGTACTTCTTCCAGGAACGGAGATTTTGCCAAGTACACTGCTTACTACATTAATGTGTCCTGCCCCGCGTTGAATCATAAAGGGCACAACATGTCTTGTTAATTCAATTGTACCGAAATAATTCACATCGAAAATACCTTTTTCAACGCTCAGATTCGTGTTTTGAGCTAATGAACGCTGACTCACACCTCCATTATTGATTAAAATATCAATATGCCCTTTCCAGGATACCGCTTCATCCGTTTTAGATTTCAAACTTGAATGGTCACTCAGGTCCAGTTCTAAAACTTTAAATCGATCTGCAGTTGTGCCGGTCTCCATTACCACTCGCTGAAGTTCGTCCTTGCGACGAGAAGAAAGTATCACATAAGCACCTTCCTTTAGTAGTCCGTGGACAAGACTTTCTCCAATTCCGGATGAAGCCCCGGTTATCCATACGACTTTGTTTGAATAGTAGCTCATACTCTTAAAATTTGATTCGAATTTTGTTTCTTTATGAATATATCATGATGTTCGACTAATCGGAATGTGAATGATAGCTTTTCTTATATTGTTGAGTGCATGAACGAAATGAAAACTATGTCCCCAACTATTTTACTTGTTGAAGATGAGGTTGTTGCTGCAGAGATGTTAACTACATTTTTGGAGCTCAATAATTTTAATGTGATATCGATTCAGGATGGACAAATTGCTTTGGATTTACTCAGATCGACGAAACTACCCATTGATTTAGCCATTTTGGATATCATGGTTCCGGGTGTTGATGGGAAGGAATTATGTAGCTACATCCGAAAACACCCTCAATTCGGACAAATCCCGGTTATCTTTTTAACTGCGAAGGATCAGGAACAGGATGAAATTATGGGACTCAATCTGGGGGCGGATGATTACATTCCTAAGCCCGCCAGCCTGAATTTAATTTTAGCTCACGTTAAGACATTACTTAGACGAAGGGGAATACAACCGGACGAAGAACTCCGGTTCGGAGATATTAGAATTGAGTTGTCATCCGGGTTAGTACAGGTTGCTGAAAACCCGGTAGATTTAACTCTTCGGGAAATGAAAATATTAGAGTTATTATTTCGCAGTCCGAAACGGGTATTTTCACGCCAGGAAATTCTAGAACATATTTCTGATGATGAAAAGCATGTATTTGATCGAACAATTGATGCTCACATAAAGAATTTAAGGCTGAAACTTGGGAAAAGTGGTCAAATTATCAAGACATATCGTGGACTCGGGTATGGATTAGACCGATCGTATGTTTTGGATACAAACAGTCGTTGAAATGGTTTAAATAGATGAAAATTCGAAATAAAATATCGCTCACATTTATTCTGTTATTGATTTTTGGAGTTACTGCAGTCAGTAGTTATGCAATTCTATTTATTCGAAATTATTTGCTTGAAGAAGGCGAAAGAACTATTAAATCGCACGCAGAATGGATTTCATTGACCATATCTAATGCATGGGATAACGATGTAGATTTGAATAAGGTTGCCGCTATTCAAAATGTATCCGGTTACGAAATCGTGATTTATGATGAAGATGGTGGATTATTGTTCGCATCGATTTCATCAAATATTGGTCCTGATCCATCCCCTGAAATTCTTGGAATTTTGCAATCTGAGCAAACAGTTTTAATAAATTCACCCGATCAAGATCGGATTTATGTGTTTGCCAGGTTTGAAACTCGACCGGACGAACATCAATTAATACGAATTTCGCGAGAAAAAGAATTGATCTATGAACCTATTACTACGATTCGGTGGATTATATACTCCGGAATGTTTATATCGATTGGATTGATTTTGCTGGTGAGTAATCTCATCGCTCGTTATTTATCCAGACCGATAATGGAACTTAAAGCATCGGCACAAAAAGTATCGGAAGGGAAGGCTAATAGTGTCACCATTTCTGATCGATCGGATGAATTTGCTGATTTAGCCATGTCAATTAATTCAATGGCTCAGCAATTGCGAGAGGATAATGAAAGGCTGGCGAAAGTTCATGATAAACAATCCAGATTTTTTGAGGATATCACACATGAAGTTCGTAACCCACTCCATACAATTATGGCTTCAATGGAATTGTTAGAAAGTGGAAAACTGGATGCAGAAAAACAGCGCAGGTATATTCAAAATGCAAAGGGTCAGACGGAGCGAATGAGTAGTCTTTTTAAAGATCTGTTAACGCTGCAACGTTATGATTCTGATGAAAATTTCATACAGTCGCAATGGTTTGATCTGCAACGTATCACCAGTCACCTTGAGGAAATATATCTGGATGAAGTTCAACAAAAAGGTATTCGATTTGTTATTCAGAAAACTCCAAGTAGAGTTCTGGCTGATGCACCAAAAATTGAACAGGTACTGGATAATTTGTTATCGAATGCGATAAAATACACCAGTGATGGGGAAGTCAAACTTGCTTATGAGGTTACCGATAAAAAAGTTACTATCACAGTGAGTGACACCGGAATTGGAATAGACGAAGAACACAAGAAAAACCTGTTTGATCGTTTTTTTCGCACAGATAAAGCCCGTTCACGTGATAGCGGGGGTACCGGACTTGGGTTAGCCGTAGTAAAAAGTATTCTGGATGCACATGGGTCTGAAATTCATGTCGAAAGTAAACTGGGTAGTGGGACAAAATTTTGGTTTCAACTGACTGCTAAATGATTCTAAAATCGGTATCTCATTTGCATAGCTAAATTAAATCGACTGTTTCCAAAAGTAGAATCCTGGTTTGTACCAATAATATATCGATCCGAATAAAGCACTCTTCCGATTTTCATTCTCATGATCAATTTTTTCCAAAATTCGAGATGTAACATGAGATAACTTCTATGTCCCATGCCGGAAAATGAGGGCATACTCAAAGAATTTATCATATCATATTCATAAAAATATAATCTGGACTGATGATCCGAGGCATTAAAAACAGTGTGCTGGATGTAGATATAATGTGATTTGACTTGCAATCTTATCATTTGAGATAAACCGATGCCCTTGTATCGTTGATTCTCAATCTCTTGTCGATTGAATTCTAGTCGTTGTACTGAGAGTATATTTTTTACCAACTGAGTCCGTAGTTGTAGTTTTACAGCATTAGAAATATGGTCAGTCCTTTGATTAATTTCACGGTTAAATTCATCCAGATTTATTTGATTATTTAATCTGGATTTCGCTCTGAATGTGATTTCTAATCTTGTGGTTTTATTGATGCGATTGATTGATTTCAATCCGAGTTCATGCCCAGAAATAGGTGCAATGGTACCAAATCTTACATCGTGTGATTGATATCGATCACCCCAGGATTCAATTGTGGTCGAAGACTGTGGACGATATCTGATCCAGAATCCAACGCCACTTTCATTACCATTTCCACTAAATGCTGATGGCGCATTTCCAAGAAAAGGTTTAAATCCGGTAGAATAGTGACGATGCCAGACACCCATGTTTAAATTTTCCCAACTACCTTGAATCGAATGAACGATTCCAGAACCATTTTTTACTCCGGCAATTTCAAAAGTATAAATTAGATCTTGGTTCTGAATTGACCCACTAAGAGAAGTTTCGAATCCACTTTTCCCGGAAAAATCGTGCTCATAGGACACTCCATTACGGGTTGTGATTGGTTTTCCAAATTGATGATATAGCCCCATTAGTCCCAATGTGAATTGAATTTCCTTAAACCTTCGATTATATCTGATCACACTACCAATAGTACTGACTCGCATATTGTGATGTTTCAGCAAATCGTTTTGGGTCCGGATATGATTATACCAGGATGGCAAATAGTATAGACTATCATTTACAGATGAAGTCAATTTTCTGGATGCACCAATCAAGGTCAATTGTACTCCATTAACATTTGATGTTAAGCCAATACCTCGTAAAAATTTGCCAGAAGTTGATGAGCTGTTTTGGGAGATTGTTGATACGCTAGTGTTTAATGTGCGAACAGACCTGGAGTCAACACGCATGGTTCCCGAAGCAGCGATACTACCCAATCCGAATCGCACTTTAAAATCACCTAAATAGATTCCAGTTAAATAGGAGTTCTTTATTCCTACATTTTCCAATTCATCAGGATTCAAATAGATTGAGTATGTTGATTGTCCATTCGTTAGGGGATAATTATGAGATTCTCCCGAAACTTTATTTCTGGCCACATTTACTCTGGATTGGCCCATTTGAACAGCAACATGTTCTTTAAGTGCTTGATTACTGCCACGATAATATGAATCTGGACCGTAACCGATTGGTACGGGGCTTAATCCGGATATTTTTATATCAAAATGTCCGGTAAAATTTGATCTTATTTGATCCCATTTTGTTGTTGAATTTATTTTTTGTCTAGGTTTTTCATTGCTGAATTGAATAAATACGTTTAACAAATCAACAATTTTCTGATCTGATTTGAGATTTTCCTGAAATGATGCAATTGTCATATTCTCAGCATTTAATGACTCTTTCCACGAAATAATAGATGTTATTTCAAACTCATCCAGGATTCTGAAATCGATTAGATGACTTTCATCAAGATTTTCGATCGGTATTGGATTCTGTGCATATACTTCCAGTGAGGTAACAATTTCATACAATTGGTCATCTTCAAGCTCATCAGGTAAAAACTCTATTAAAATTTCAATCCAGTCATCGGAAGCAGAAAATTCCGTTGGAACTCCAGCCACAAATACATATATGATCAATGATATCAGTTGAATGGGCATGACTCTTCAGTTGAATTTATAACCCATTCCGAAGCCCTGACTCCATCCTAGAAATGGATGATTTTTTAATGTACCTCCGCTAATGATATTTTTAATTTTAAATGCTATTCCAATCATCCACTCAGATTTTGGATAATCAAATCCTGCATTTACATTGATTCGATCAAATAACAACATAGAAACAGCCCAAATCCAGTCTGGTTCTAGTCGATCTCTGAGATTAATAGCACCTAATACAGATACTGAACCATTAAGCTTGAGTTTAAATCCGGATAATACTTTTGTCTGTTGATCCAGTTTAAAATCACCGGATTCAACAATTGAAATCTGATTTATACTACCCCCAACTGAAAGATTATCAGTTATAGAAGCATGATACCCGAATCCAATCATATATTTGGAGCCGTTTCCGTATTCCGGGATGTGAACAAATTCAGAGCCAATACTCATCCCTACTCGTATTCTTTCAAATTGATACGCGACTCCCAAATTGAAAATCATTTCTTTATATAAGTCGAAACCCATATAACTGAAATCAGAACCCAAGGAAATGTTGTTGTGGGTTATTACACCTGAAAACCCGGCGTACTGGAGTTCTTTTATTCCAAAAGGTCTAGCTGAATACCAATGTACAGACGATCCATCCAAAGCTCCGGGATTCAGTCCCAATGCAAATGAAATGGGTGCATCGGCAACAGCCGCACCTGATAGTGAGTTTTGCTCAAAACCTGATCCAAACTGCGCCAATGCTACCGCCGGGTAATAACCTAAAACCAGAATACATACAAAACAATAAACCCAGAGGTTAATCGTCATACTGCATATACAATTTTGGTTTGAATGTGTCATTCGATTACTCAAATCAAATCATTATCATTAAATTGTCTTTAGTTCTGTACTTATTCTTGAGTCTGAATTATCACATTCCTTACATTTTAAGTTCGAATTTCATCCGTGAAAAAAAACCATTTCATTCTGATAATCATCCTTCTGTGTAATACCGGATTCGCAATTGCGCAGGAGTTCAATGCGCGTGTATCTCTGAATAAATCTCAAATTCAAAATGTGTCGCTCGATTATCTCGATGATCTTGTGCCACTAATTGAAGGTTACATCAATAATCACACATGGACCGAACAGCGTTATGAAGAGAATGAGCGTATCAAAATGAATATCCAGATTATTCTATCTACAGAATCGAACAATAATTTTGATGCATCGTTAGTGATTACTGTTGAGCGACCCATTTATAATACCCTTCAGCAGACTCCACTCATCGTAATAAGTGACAATGCCTGGCGATTTAATTTCAACCGAAATCGATCTTTAATTCACGATACATATCAATTTGATGACATCGCATCGATACTGGATTATTACGCATACCTCGTGCTTGGTTTTGATGCTGATTCATTCAGCGAGCTTGGTGGCACCGATTTCCTGCGTCAGGCACAAAGTATTCTGGATATTGCATCATCGACGGGGGCAACGGGATGGACATCCGGAACCGGAAGTCGTCGAAATCGCTATTATTTGATCAATAGTCTCGTAAGTAGTCAATTAGAGTCATATCGCAGAGCAGTTTATCGATATCATCGCCTCGGACTCGATACTTTTACGATGAATCCACGTTCATCACGACAAAATATCATGCAGTCATTAAGATTGATACAAGAATCACTTCGACAAACCACAGATGATTATTTATTTGATTTGTTCTTCTCAACAAAATCGCGTGAGTTAACTTCTCTGTTTATTGATGGTGAAGCCACTGAGCGTTTAGACGCATATATGTTGTTATCTGAACTGGATTCCAGTCGTTTGACAGAATACGAACGACTTCAATAAAAACGAATGATTTTATCTCCCGAACTATTATCGCGACTTGGTCCACATGAGCTAAAAGCCAGGGAAATTGTGGAAGGGTTTATAGCCGGGCTGCATAAAAGCCCATTTTATGGTTTTAGTGTAGAATTCGCTGAACACCGAACGTATTATCCGGGTGATGAAATCCGCCATATTGACTGGAAAGTCTATGGTAAATCAGAGCGATTGTATATCAAACAGTACGAGGAGGAGACTAATCTTCGATGTCATCTGGTGCTGGATATTAGTAGTTCGATGCAATTCAAACATTTTGCTCCGCATACCAAATTAAATTATGGTGTGCATTTTGGAGCTGCAATGTTGTATCTGATGCATCGCCAACGAGATGCTTGTGGACTCATAACATTTGATGAAAAAATCCGACAATTTATTCCTGCAAAATCATCGTATTCGCATTTAAGGCATATCTATCAGCAGCTTGAAACAGTTCTGAAAGAAAGTGAAGAAACAAGCCTAAAACGAAAAACTGNNTCAACTTATCCATGAAATTGCTGAAAGATTACATCGACGTAGTCTTGTAATTTTAATCACTGATCTATTCGAAAATGTTGAACAGCACGATGCTTTATTGTCATCTCTGAAGCATTTAAAGCATAAAAATCATGAAGTAATTCTGTTTCATGTACTTGAAAAGAGGAGTGAGAGAGATCTGGACTTCCCGGATCAACGCTATGTTTTTGAAGATTTGGAAACCGGTGCCAGTTTGGATTTGATTCCGGCTCAAATTCGAGGTGATTACAAAGAAAAGATGGCTGAATATGTCACCAGATTTAAACGAGTGTGCAGAGAGTCCAAAATTGATTATGAGGAAATTGATTCTGAATCCAGTTTCGATATGGGTTTGCTTGCATATTTAAACAAGAGAAAAAAACTTTTGTAATTCCACAATTTTTTGATGGTGGATTTCCTAAATTGCTTGCGACGAACTTAGTAATAAAGAAGAGGAGCCCCCACTCAAGGAAGCTCCCCCTGTTAGCAATCTTATAAATAAATCTGAGGCGTAATCCCGGCAAGGACCAGTCATGCCTGCTGGTCGTTAGCCGGTATTAGTTTGTGTATAATGGACTCAATCCATTGCTCTTCTAAGGAATGCAGGTTGATCGGTATCACCCTTGTTGATCCGTTCTTCTTTGTCATTTAAAATGACATTACCTGTACCAAAACGTTTTTCGTTCTCAGTAGTTGATGTTTTGGCATCCTCGACAGCTTTTTGTGGATTTTGCTCCTCTTCGTTATCCTTTTTATTCAAAGAATGGAATGTAATTCCTCTTCTGAAAATTGCAGGATTATCAAGATGTCGGACATTGTGTTCGCCTTTGTAGAACTCTTTTCCATCGATACTTGATCCCGTGAATCTGTTAACCAGATCCTGTGTTCTCGGAAGTG
>DLXM01000057.1 GCA_003448835.1 Bacteroidota bacterium
TATCCGATTCGTCGGATTTAAAACCGCATCCTACACCAAAGATGAGGAGATAGGTTAAAATAATTGATAATTTTCTATTGACCATAATGACCTAGCATTGATGATGTTAGTTGACAATTTTGAATTTACTCAATACCGGCTCTCCATCCATATTCGACGATATCGTATATATAAACTCACCAAGTTGATCGACCGTTAACTGAGAAATTACAAATGGTAATTTTATTTTGGATACCGGATTACCACTCCAATCAAACATAATTACAGTGTCAGAATACCTATAATCATCGAGACTATATGGTCTACCCGAATACAATGCATAGATAAACCTTTCATTGGCATCAATACTTTCGTAGCCATGAAGATTATCCTCCAAATAGGTGACTGATATTACTCCCGGATTTGTATCATCTTTTATGGATACTGGATTAAAATTTAATCTATTCACGTATGATATGGAATCTCCCACAATTGACAAGACCTCAAAGTTTGGAGATTTATTTGTCACACTTGCGATAAGATTTCCTTGTGGGTGGGCAACCATTCTTGACTGATATGCCATTGGTAAAGACTCAGTAGTAGCTTTAGGAGATGGAGGAAATGGATAATCCCCCCACAATCGTATAATTTCACCGGTTGAATCAGCTATTGCGTATCTATCCAAACCGTGATACCCGGACCCGAAAAAGTGTATTGAATCAAGCGCTAGAATGCGAGAATAATTGTTACTAAAGTTTCTATAAATAGTTAAAACAAAATCACTACTATCATCCAATACCTGACTAAGTGAAATTTTCTTAATTTCGAACAGACTTCGATTGTTTGCAGTTAATACGCCTGACTCGCCTGGTGTCCGACTTAATTCGATTGGAAATAGAAACTCTTGTGGTACCCGTCCTTCCCTGCCAAAAATCCGTCTTGATTCACCGGAATGAGCGTCTAATATCCGGAGAAAATAAGTATCTGTCCCATTTGAAATCCTATCATGCATCACGATAACCGAGTCCAAAGAGAGTATTCGGTACGGATTATTCAATTCAAAGTCTGGTACAAATGAGTCTATGAGTTGTAGCTCAACTTGATTCAACTCGAATTCATCAAAAGGATCATCTACTTGCGATGTACACGATGTAAGCATTATTAAAACAAATATGAGTGTAATTCTCATTAGGCTAAATTATGTTCAATTGATACTTTTCATAGGTTTTTAAATGGATTGCAATCCCAATCTTTGAATTGCCCCCAATTTGCCGATTAGATATGAACTAAGTATTATATCAATTAAAATTGTTTTTAGTCGAACTATATTTAGTCAATTGAGAATCGTGGACCAAGTAATACAACAGCCTTTGCTTTGTCGAAACTACCCTGAATTCTTTCAAGTATTGAACGTTTTATCATAAATTCACCAATTATATAGTTTATTCAGAGAATTAATTCTCCAAATATATATAATAATCAGGAAATTATTAATTCTGACTGGAATGAGGATGCTGGAAGTAGTTTCCAATGTAATCTACAGGTAACTCCATACTGTGAATAGAAGAAAAGCAATATTTATACCAGTACACAAAATTCGAAATAGTGCATGCAAATCGTTTTTGTATCGGCCGAGATTTAGTATTACAAGTGATACCAAAGTAAAGAGCATTAAAATTCCATTTAGAATTTCTACAGAATTAAAAATGTAGAATTTATCTAAAAAATACTCCACTCTAGCGGACTGGACACTAAACTTGTTATATACCTTTATCCACCAGAAAAAATAGAATAAGTTTGATAATGAAATTGTTGTGATAAGTATACTCTTTTTCATTTTAAAAGTATAGATCTAAACCGCAGTGTAATTTGTGCCCGGACCAACACCGTGTTTTATCAACTGATTCTTATTTACCAGTTCCGTCAAAGCTCGTTTAACTGTTGGAGCCGGTAATTGAAGCTGTGCACTGATCTCGCCGGACTTGCATCCCGGATTGCTAGCAACAAACGTAATGATCGCCTTATCTCTTGATGATAGTGAGGTAACAACACCTTGCATTTCGAGTTTTTGCATTAGTTGTTGTTGAATATTTTCCAAAGCATCGAAGAAGAATGTTATCCATTCGGTAACATCCTCGCCGGGTCTATTCGCCTGACAGCTTCGCAAAACTCTGTAATACTCCGATTTCCGGCTTTCTATTTCGTGTTCCAAACTCACGTATTCAATCCATTTGTACCCATGTTTTAGTAATAATAGTGTTGCCAGTAGCCGACTGAGCCTGCCATTACCATCCTGAAACGGATGAATCGTTACAAATTCATAACAAAATAGAGCACATTTGACCAATGTAGGCGTTTTTTCGTCGGTGTGATACCAATCCAGCAACCCTTTCATGGCATCAATTGTTTGAAATCCTGGCTCCGTTGTCTGAAATATTACCTGTCGACTTCCATCAGGCATATGCGCTTCAACGGCATTACTTTGCTGTTTATAATCTCCTCGGTGCCATTCATCTTTAAGACTATACTGGAGTAAAAGTTGATGGAGATGGTTTAAATTATTTTGAGAAATATGGATATCGGTTCCACTTTCGGAAATAAAATCCAATGCGTTGAAATACCCCACAACTTCCTGCGAATCGCGATCTTCCAATTTGGTAATATCAATCTGCTTTAAGAGTCGTTCTACTTGTGTATCACTAAGCTGTGAACCTTCAATTCGTGTTGATGCCCCCACACTACGAACCGTAGCAATGGATTTTAATTGCTTAAGGCTTTGCCCTTCTCGTTTTTCGATGGAAGCCCAAGAAGCATCAAATCTGTCAATTTGATTCAGAAGTCGAATTAGCTTCCAATCCAACTTAATCGTGAAATTATAGACGGATGTTTGCATATCATTGTGTATAAGTGATACGATATGATACGAAAATATTCGATAATTATACGATAGAAAAGTTTCGCTGAAAACCTGTTACTGTTCCCCGACCGGACATCTCCAATCCAAACGGATAATAATCCAAGACCTGTCGGATGCTTCCGTTCTGATATACTACGGTTCGGGTGCTTCCCAAATGGTCACGGTAATAAAAATGTTTGCTCAAACTGAACGGTTTACGTCCAATCACTGACCCATCAGGTAGCACGATGTTCCATGTCACTCCGCCCGTGGTTCCGGTGTACTCAGCCAGGTTTGTTGAGCCATCGCGCAGGCTGTAGACCGGATTCAGGGAACCTCGTTTCCGGTAATATCGCCACCCGTCGCTGCTGTACCGATATTGAGTAACCGTAGTTCCCATACTTTCATCCACGCTCACCATACGGTCGTACGCATCATAGCTCATGGTCATGTATGTGGAATAATCAGCGTTCTCATACTGAGTTACGTTTCCATTGGCATCGTATCCCAGGCTGAGCAGATCCTGATACCCCGAGGCCGAGTTCGTAAAGCCCGATAACCGGTTGGTTCCGGATGTATAGCTCAACGACAGGTCGTCCCACATCGCACCAGCCGAATTGCGACGCTCCAAGGAGGTAATATTTCCGTTCAGGTCATAGTCCACACCATCCAGGGTGTAGCTATTGGACGTAACAAAAGAACTTCCATTGTGTCCGGCAAACTG
>DLXM01000301.1 GCA_003448835.1 Bacteroidota bacterium
TTCGGGATGCCGTTGAATATTATGTAAACTATCTATCGAGTGAAAATAAAGAAGTACTTGAATTAATTAAGTGGATTATAATCACCAAAATTGATAAAGTTCAGACTGAGTACAATGACGGGAAGATGATCATTTTTACACATCTCACTAAAATTAGTTCTTCATTAAATTGTTATCTGTGCAGGGATGAGGACGATAATGAATATGTCGTTTATAACATCTTGCAAGGTAAAGACGAGTCGATGTTGGAGGCCATAAACAATTATGCCCATAAATTGTATTCAGTATGGCGAAATCTGGAAGAGTCCGAAAAGAAAGAGTTTTTAGTCGATTTGCAGATGAATTATGTGTACTTCAGCATGAAAACAGACCTTATTTAAATGCTGAAGTTGCATTCGAATCCATTACGACAGGGTTATTGCCTGCCCATTTTTAACAGCAAAAAAAAGCACTTCCTATCGAAATAAGAAGTGCTCAAAAAAAAAGTGTTGAAATCGACTAATGAATTACGACGGACTGTAAACGTCGTAGTCAATTTTAACGTATGTTTTTAAACGATCAGATATTTACACGAACACCAATTGTTATTGAAGTGTTCATTCTCGTAGTAAAAAGAGCTAATTCCGGGATTAAAGGTTCTTTTTCATACTTGGCTTGATATGCTACAAGTCCAGAGACTCTCGGGGATAGCATATATTGAGCTTTAAGCTGGAAATCAGTTCTGTAAGATTTATGATCATCCAGTTCTTGAATGAACGTTAAACTTTCAGTCAATTGAACTCTTGGAATCACTTTTACAACATAAGTTTGCTGAGCATATATTATAAACTTTTCTTGCTCATCAATTGGCAAACCTGCAGGTAACTCAGTTGATCTTAAAGTTTGATAACCTGCTGCAATAAAGAAGAGCTTACCCAGCGTTTTATGTCCCATATTATTATAGATTAAACCGGTATAGTACACGGTTCTATGATCCAGATATTGACTATCATCACTTTCGCGCAAAATTCCGGTTTCGGACTGAAACGCTGGAGTTATATCATAAATCATTTTAAGGTTTGCTGAATTCGAATGGTGCCGAGTTACCGGGCCCTCCTGTACTTGCATTTTTTGGAAGTTGATGGCCCCCAAAAATTCAAATAATAATCGTCCGTTTCGAACAAATATTTTGGGTGCCCCTTTATGCATTGTCATATCCACGTTACCAGTGGAATGATAGAACGTATAATCACCTTCAGCATGAAAATGTGTTCCGGGAGGAAGGCTATCCAGTTTTAGACTGTTTATCATCCACCAATTTGGTGGTTTTTGTTGTGCCTGAGCGCTATCGAGAGCAACAAAAACACAAACAATGATTAAAAAAACAGGTAGTACCTTGTTCTTCAAAGTTTTCATACAACTAAGATTTAGATTAAGAGAAAGATTTTAAAAACGAGCACATACCTTTGTACGTGCTCGTGAAAAACTAATTTACTAGTCGGTTGTCGTATTTTCAACTTCAACTTTTAGATCTTTAGCGGCTTTTTCGCCTCTTTTGAACATCAATTTGAAGCTTTCTTTGAATTTTTCACCATCCAGATCGAGGAAAGTCCCACCTTGTTCGAAATGATTAATGAATACATTCGAAAGTGCATACGCTGATGCAGATGCAAAGAATGGCATAGTAACGGTACCTAAAAGGGTTCCGATAACTGGAAGTGCTTTAATTGAACTTCCAATAGTACCTTGAGCAAAAGTACTTGCAGTAACACCAGAAAGTGCAGCAGAAATTGTGTTTTTTGCTTTATGCTCGGAGAAATTTACACCGTACACTTCAGAAATTTCTGCGACCATTTTCATTTGTACACCAACAATAGTTGCCAGGTCAATAATTGGAAACGGAATAAGACCCGCTCCAGCTGACCATAACATGTATCGTCTGGTGATTTTCATTGCTTTTTCGGAATTAGAACTCACGACTGAACCTCCTGTTGTTTTTGCTTTACTTTTCGACGTTGCCATAACTTATATGATTTGTGGTTTGAGATTGTGATAAACTTAAACCGCCGACTATTCGGGAATAAACGAATTGGCGATTGTTAGAAGTATTTATGTTCCTGTATCGGTCTTTTTTGTAATTAGTAGTACAAAAAATACAATAAGAGGTGTTATCAGAATTGATCCGACAAATGATCCAAGAAATCCAAATCTCCGATCACTACCGTAAATTCCGACAATTAAGCATGCTACAAAATATGCGATGTATCCAAGGATCATAACGACTATTTATGTGATTAATTGAATGTCTTCAAGTATTTACAACAATTTTATTTTAACCAGGTTAATTTGACCTAACAGAATTAATTTAATTTTGACCAGTAAACACGCCCTAGAATATATGGTGAAGTCGGGTGGTACACAACAACAAATATGGGAAAAAGTTGTGTTTAATGCATGATTTTCAAGTTTTTTTTAAATAAAGATATGTCGACAATCCCATTTAGTAGTTACATAATTGCTATATGTATATCAAAATATCCTTTACTATATCACTTGGCGGAATTGTACATATCGATCTTATTATAGGATTACACCAAGCCAGAGAATACATCTCATTCTCCCAATTTATGACTTCGGTATTGCCATAAAATACAATATCATGATTGCAGGTCCACAGTTTCTCATCCACCTGATCATAAATAATTTCAATATGACGTGGATCTGTAGATAGTCCTGATCCCTTGGCTTTAACTACACTTTCTTTCGCTGTCCAAAGATCTAAAAATAGTTCGTGTTCTGATAATCCCGTTTGCTGACATTTCAGTTTCAACCACGTTAATTCTTTTTCGGTACATAATGATCTATAATCATAAAGCTCCTTGCCACTGTGTAACTCGATATCAATGCCACACTGATTCAGCCCGACCATTACTGCAATCATCTCTCCGGAATGACTCCAATTAAACCTGATATCAATCCCGCTTACATAAGGCTTGCCAAATTCGTTAACATCGAGAACTAATTTTTTCGAAGTCTCAAATCCTTTGTATTTAAGTAGCCCATACAAATATAATCGTGCAGCAAGATATCGATCCCGATCAGCATCATGTACGAATCGATTCGATTTGGCAATGTCTTTTTCATGCAGGATGTCAGTTATTCTATCCCGGGATACATGCTCCATAACCCATTTATATGGCAAAACAAATATTTGTGTCATGCGGTGTATCCCGACATAGAACATGTTGAAGCTATTTTATCAACATCATTTTATTAGTTTGAGAGAATTGACTGCCGGTTAAACGGTATAAATAAATTCCGTTGGCTAAGTTACCAGCATCAAATTTAATGTTATGGGTCCCGGCAGACATCGTCCCATTAACCAATGATGTAACAACTCTCCCCGTAAGATCAAAAACTTCTAATTGGATGTAGTCCGACTCGGGAAGTGAGAACGAAATGTTAGTTGATGGATTAAATGGATTCGGGTAGTTTTCAAATAACTCAAATGTTAACGGAACGTCAGACGTTTCAGGTGTAGAAACTGTAGTTACATCAAAGCCATCCAGATATCGCATTAAATTTAAGATGAACATCCAGTTGTGCGCTGCATTAGGATTATTTATTCCCATTTGAGTTACACCATCACTTGCGATTTGAGCAGTGAACATACCTGCTTCACCAAAGAAAGCTACTTTCCCACTACCCACTTCTGCAATTGCCGCCTGTAATTTTTCATCCGACTCTACAACCGGGACAATAAAAGCCGGTATGTGGCCAGTAGTCAACAATGATGTGAGAGTATTCATATCGGAGACATTTGCAGTTGGTCCAAAGTAAGCATCCTGAGCTTCGGTCATTACGGTATAAGTTCCATCTCCCAATATAAATAAAGGATGAAAATCCTCTTCTTCAATATCAGCAGTTGGAGACCAATCGAAACTTTGCCCTGTGAATGTAGTTACAAATGGAGTTGGTTCTCCAGGATAGGAATATGCACCATTAGCCATTAATTCATGATGAATTATTGTTCCATCACCTGACTGAAATCCAGTTTCGGCACCAGGATCTGGTGAATTCCAGAAACTTAATGAGTTGACTTCAGCACCCAGATTAATGAACAATGCACCAGCCTGAGACATAATTTGTCCTAAAACGGCATTATCAGATGGATCAGCTCTACCAGCGACTACTTCAATAATAATTGGTAATTGAAAAAAGCGTTCTTCCAATTCATTGTAATATTCGGGATCGAAATTGTAGCCGTTATCAACTTGAAATCCAAATCGGGATGCCAAAGCATCTACGGCACCCGGGAATGGAAAGTGGTCTGCAATTAGTAGTAGTGAGCCACCTGCGTTCACCCAATCAACTAAAGCGTCGATTTCGTCATCAGTAAATGCACTTTCCACAGGGGTTACCCAGTTCGCTTCCGGGGTATTGGAATCGTTTACCGGATTTGCAATGACCAGGATTTTTACACCGGCCAGATTTTCAGGAGTGAATTTTTCGTTAAATCCGGCCACATTAAATCCGTCATTTCTTACCAAATTAGAAAAAGGTGTAAATCTTCCATCATAGGTATGAAAGTTGTTATGTGCAGCATCCACATAGATCGTAGTTCCGGTATTTGCCGGTCTCATAGGTGTTGGAGCAACGTAATTCTCATCATATGACTGATTATCATACAATTCGAGTCGGGTTGGTGCTTTATCTTGAGCAATGACAGTTGTAGTAGCAATAAAAATTGCTGCAATGAACAGGAATAACTTTGTTTTCATAGGATTAAACGACTATTTGTGGTTGTGGATGGCGATTTAAATTAGATATTTACTAAATCTAAAACTATATCTTAATAAAGTGTTCGAATTTTAGGTTGCCTGTGCAACCATTTCAGGAATAATTTCTTTGCCTTCTTTAGATTTTTCTTTAAAAATCTTTCGTAAAAATGAGTTGTCTTTGCTAAGTGTTAATCCGCCGGACTCAAAATGTTGCTGGAAGATTTTTCCAACCGCATACACGGAAATTGCACCGGTAATCGAATAAATACTGGCTGATAACATTTGTCCAACTAATGGAACTGATGAGACGGCTGAACGAGATTTTAACGCAAGATAAACGGGTCCAATACTTCCAACAAGTGAAATAAATGCTTTCACTAACGCCAGTTTGGTAGGAAATCCGAACTTATAGTTCCTGGCTAAATCATCTATCATCGCAATCTCCAAAACAGCCACACCTACCGAATTGACCATAGGAGAAGGTATTACACCTACACCAGCTCCAATAAGTGTATATTTTTTGATGATTTCATTACCGTCATCAATCATCTTCTGACTAACGACAGGAGGTTTAACGACTTTCGATTCTGTTGTTTTTTTTCGTTCGCTCACGGCTACATCCTGTTACTTAATTCTACAATATTACATCAATTAGATAAACTTGCAACTACATTATGATTAGATATGTTAGTTTTATCAAATTAACTTTGATCTAATTTGCTCAGCTACTTTTTCTAACTCGTCAAAAATTCCAAAATGTCCGCCTGCGACGGGGACAAATTCTACCGGAAATTCACTCTCTATTTGCCACGGCATGATTCCGGATACCGGTGTTTCGACATCATTTATACCGTATAGAACGGTCATGTTTACTGGCAATGGAATTGAAATCGGTTCATAAACATAAAGCTCTAGCGCCTGGATATCTGCCCGAATTATGGGTTCAAAGTAGTTCATGAGCTCTTCGTGTTCCTTTAATTCCGGTGGAAGCGCCCCTAAACCATCGATATATTCCCAGAAAATTTCGGATGAAGCCGTATGTTTTGGCTGATCAACCGATAAATCAATTTTAGGCACTGCTGGTGCTCCGTGTCCACTGCAAAATAAATGTGCAGGTAATGGAAGTCCTGCTTGATGGATCTTCTTTGTAACCAGATATGCGATCAATGAACCCATACTATGTCCAAAAATAGCGTAATCGTTACCGGATTCAATTTCAGGAAGCATAATTTCGAACAGATTATCTGCTATCAGATTGATATCGGTAATGAGTTTTTCTTTGACCCTTTTACCACGCCCCGGAGGTTCCAATGCCTTTAACTCAATTGAGGGATTCAACAGAGTTTTGAGATTTCGATAGACTAATGAGTGTCCACCGGCATAGGGAATCGCAAATAGTGTCATTATTTAAAGAAAATGTTATGTAAAGGGTTATAAATACGATTTAGGCACCGGATTTCATCAGAATTTCATTGATTGTGGATGCCAACGTGTTCACATTTTGTGAATTTAGCATGGTAAGGTGGTCACCCGGGGTATCAAAAACTTTCGGTTCATTTTTTAACCACTTACTCCATCCCAAATCATGTTCTTCCCGAATTTGGATGGCTTTTTTATCAGTTAACTGGTCCGGTTGTAAATCATTTGATCGAATCACAACTATA
>DLXM01000378.1 GCA_003448835.1 Bacteroidota bacterium
CAGTCCCTCGAAGCGGTTGAAGGTAAGTTAGCAACTCCAAGGGTTTTCGACCGCTTGGAGGGTTCTAACGGATTTCATAGATTATTTACGGTAAAATCAATTTAATGGACTTTGGTAGATACTCTCTTAAAATCAAAATTTATAATTATATTTGATTTTTTAAGCATTGATAATATTGAATTTTTAATTTCAAACTGACGAACTATTAATAAAATCTCTAAGTTATAATATTACATTTACTTAGAAACGAGATAATGACTGACTATTTAAAGTTAATTTGATGATTATGAAATGTCAAAAACCTAAACCAACCTTCGATTAGTTTTTTGGGTTATCAGATGGAGCTTTTTCTTTTGTTATTTGTATAAACAACGTAGCTTCACAAATTGATAATTGATTATTGACGATTTCTTAAACCAATATTACCGAACCCATTCTATCAATGATACACATAAAAAAAGGGGCATCCGTTTAAAGACACCCCTTATTTTTTTCTTTTTTTTCGACAATTTTTATTCAGCTTTCCATCTGATGTTCAGCTTGCGGGCGGCAAGTGCATCGTTAACTCTGCGTATTGGAGTTGTCATTGGGGCTGATGTAACAAGTTCAGGATTTGTACGGGCTTCTTCAGCAATAATATTCATCACTTCTGCAAATCTCTCAAGATTTTCGATAGCTTCAGTTTCAGTAGGCTCAATAAGCATACATTCGTGAACTATAAGGGGGAAGTAAATGGTTGGAGCGTGGAATCCGTAATCCAGCAATCGTTTCGCAATATCTTTTGCATTAACACCGAGCTCTTTCTGATAATCTGCACTGATAACAAATTCGTGCATACCGTATTCACTATAAGGCATTTTGTAATTATCTTTAATCAATGCTCTGATGTAATTTGCGTTCAGAATTGCATTTTCACTTATTTCGCGAAGACCTTCGGCACCGTGCATTCTGATATAAGTCAAGGCACGTGTGTACATACCGAAATTACCCCAGAAAGAGTGCATCTTACCAATTGATTGTGGCTTATCGAAATTCATTTTGAATTTGTCACCATCTTTTTCAATTTGTGGAACAGGAAGGAAAGGAACTAATCTTTCGCTTACGCAAACTGGTCCTGAGCCCGGTCCACCGCCACCATGCGGAGTAGAGAAAGTTTTATGCAGGTTGATATGTACGCAGTCAAATCCCATATCACCCGGGCGTGCAATACCCAAAAGTGCATTAAGATTTGCTCCATCCATATAACTAAGACCGCCGCAACCTTTTACAAGTTCATTAATTGTGAGGATTTCTTTCTCAAAAATTCCGACAGTATTTGGATTTGTAAGCATAAAACCGGCAATATCATCACCAAGTTTGGATTTTAAGTCTTCTAAATCAACGCGACCCTGCTCATTGGATTTAAGCTCAACAATCTGGAATCCTGCAATTGCCGCAGAAGCCGGATTAGTACCATGAGCGGCATTAGGGATTAAAATTTTTGTTCTTTTTGTATTTCCGTGAGCAATATGATAAGCACGGAACATCAAAATACCTGCTAATTCACCTTGTGAGCCGGCGGCAGGTTGCAAAGACACACCCTGAAGTGCAGTAACTTCTTTAAGAGCTTCACCGAGCTCGTACATTACCTGCAGAGCACCCTGACTCATCTCCTCAGTTGAAAGAGGGTGTAAATCAGCAAATCCACTGTAAGAAGATGTAACTTCATTTACTTTAGGATTATATTTCATTGTGCATGAACCGAGCGGATAAAGTCCCATCTCAATATTGTAATTAAGATGTGATAAACGCAGAAAATGTCTTGCAATTTCGTTTTCGCTGACTTCCGGTAATTCAGCATCATTCTTTCTTAAAAATTTCTCCGGTAGTAAGGAATTTAATTCCTTCATTTCGATAGCCAGTTTAGGAAGTGAATAACCACTCCTGCCCGGACTGCTTTTTTCAAAAATTAACTTTTCCATAAATTTCCATTTTAATTACGTAGTTGACAAATTTTCCAAAGCCTCAAGAGCGGCTTTTTGTTCAGCTTCCTTTTTACTTTTACCTTTACCGGTTCCTTTTTGCTCGCCATCAATCATCACACCAATATGGAACTCTCTGTTGTGAGGCGGACCTGTTTCTTCGATAACTTCATAAACAGGAGCTTTTTTTCCGTCTTTCTGCACAATTTCAAGTAATTGGCTTTTGTAATTACTATCCTCAAGCAAGCTTGACTTAATAACAATCGGAATCAATACCTTAACAACAAAATCGGTAGCGGCATTATAACCGGAATCCAGATAAACAGCGGCGATGATTGCTTCCACAGCATCACTCATCATAGAGTCACTGCCACTTTTAAGATTTTTTTCAGCCCCGTGGCTGATACGTATAAACTTTTCAAGTTCCAGCTCTTTTGCACAATAAGCCAGAGCATACCGGTTTACCATCATAGAGCGTAATTTTGTAAGTGAGCCTTCGGCTTCGTGTATATGATTAGCAAACAGATAATCAGTAACGACCATACTCAGTACAGCATCACCCAAAAATTCAAGTCTTTCGTTGGAATTATACATTCCATGCGGAAGGACTTGCAAATATGAGCGATGAGTAAGTGCTTGCTCGTAAATCCCAATGTTATTTATTTTAACATCTAATTTTCTTTCAAGTTCATCCTTTAACGAACTTTCCAATAATCCAATAACAGGAAAACCCTGTTTGGAAGCCTCTTTAATAGCTTGACTATCAAGAGGCTTTTTTCCAAATAGGTTATTGTATATATGTCTGAAAAGACTTTTCACACCTTAATCACGTTTATCAAATTAACCCTCGTACTCTTTAAAACATAACGAAGCGTTATGTCCACCGAATCCGAAAGTATTGCTAACAGCGGCACGTACCTTTTTATCAATCGAAACATTAGGTACATAATATAAATCACAGTCTTCATCAGGTGTCGTGTAATTAATCGTTGGAGGAATTTTAGAATTATACATTGCTAAAACTGTTGCAATTGCTTCCACGGCACCTGCGGCACCAAGCAAATGTCCTGTCATTGATTTAGTAGATGATACTGCTAATTTATAAGCATGGTCACCAAATGCAGTTCTGATAGCGGCTGTTTCGTTACGGTCATTGAATGGGGTCGAAGTACCATGAGCATTGATATAATCAATATCCTCAGGTTTAAGACCGGCATCCTTGATAGCAAGAGTCATAGAGCGAACTGCACCTTCACCGCCGGGAGCCGGCTGAGTAATATGGAAAGCATCGTCTGTTAGTCCGATACCTGCAAATTCGGCATAAATTCTTGCACCGCGGTTCTTAGCATGTTCTTCTGTTTCCAGAATCAATACACCTGAACCTTCACCTATAACAAATCCATCTCTGTCTTTATCGAAAGGACGACTGCCACGTGCAGGGTCATCATTACGAGTTGAAAGAGCTTTCATAGCATTGAAACCACCAACGCCCATTGGGCATACGACGGCTTCACTGCCACCAACAACCATCATATCAGCATCACCTCTTTGCAAAATCATCAATGCATCCGCAAGCGAATGTGATGAAGTAGCACAGGCTGAAACTGTAGCATAATTTGGACCTTTTAGTCCCCACTTAATTGCGATATGTCCGGCGGCTATATCCGAAATAAGCATTGGCACAAAGAAAGGGGAAATCCTGTCAGGTTTTCCATCACGTTCATACAGATTCTGTTGCTGGTGATGGTATGTCCACATACCGCCAATACCGGAACCTATAATGACACCGATTCTTTCCCTGTCGAGCTTTTCAAAATCAATACCCGCATCTTCAATAGCCATAGCCGCTGAAGAAATCGCGTACTGAGTAAACAAGTCCATTCTCTGGGCTTCTTTAAAATTCATGTGCAAACTGGGGTCATAACCTTTGACCTCGCATGCAAATTGCGATTTAAACTCGGTAGCGTCAAACTTTGTAATCGGTGCACCACCACTTTTACCTTCTATTAACGAGTTCCAAAATTCTTGAAGATTGTTGCCTATTGGAGTTACGGCACCAAGCCCTGTTACAACAATCTTCGGAAAATTATATCTCGGCATATTCTACCCGCCGTTTTGTTAAAAATTATTGACGTTCTTCTAAATAAGATATCACCTGACCAACTGTCTGAATTTTTTCAGCGTCGTTGTCTTCAATGGTGATGTTGAATTCTTTCTCGAATTCCATAATCAACTC
>DLXM01000099.1 GCA_003448835.1 Bacteroidota bacterium
CTTGAAAGGATTGGGCGGGCATTCGATGAAATGGAGCCGGGGAAATAATTTCCAAACGATCGTTTCCTTTTTCCGGGGGGTTACCAATCCCCCGCTGACTTTCTTTGGGCTGGGCTTATGCGGTCAGCCATGCGATCCTGTCATTCCGTTGCTGCTGAGACCAGAGTCGTCATAGATGATCGCATTGTTCCGCCGGTTAATTTCCCGGCCGGGATCTTTTAGAGTGGCTGTGCGGGTCTCCACTCCCGCACGGGAGTTGCCATGGTTTTTATCCGGATGGGCCGGGTTCTGTTGAGCGGGGGGAGTTGTGGGTTGGGATTTTTTTACTTTCACACCACACAACACACATCCCTAAAATAGCATCATTACCAACTATCCTACAACAAAACAATACGATCATGAAGCCCGTTATCCTTCACAATAGTAAATTCTTCAATGGCGACTGCATTAGTGGAGCCGCCAAAAATATTCCAGACAATTCTGTGGATCTAATAATTACGGATCCTCCCTATGGAATTAACGGAGACAAACTTCACCAACATTACAATCGTAACGAAGAGTTTGTCGTTGAAGGTTACGTTGAGATCCCACAGAAAGAATATGCAGATTTCAGTGAGAAATGGATCAAAGAAGCAGAACGAGTGCTCCGGCCGGGCGGTTCGATTTACATCGTATCGGGATATACGAATCTTATTGATATCCTCAATGCGTTACGCAAGACAAGCCTGAAAGAAATTAATCACATCATCTGGAAATACAATTTTGGTGTTTTCACCCGCCAGAAATACGTGTCGTCACATTATCATATCCTGTTTTATGAGAAGCCTGGTGGAAAACGGACATTCAACCTTGAGTCCCGGTTTGGTCTGAATGAGAAATCCGAAGATGAAAGATCACTCAATAACACGGATCGCGAGGATGTCTGGATAATCAACCGGGAATACAAACCCGGCCAGATCAAGAATAAGAATGAGCTTCCCACGAAACTTCTTATTAAAATGATCCAGTACAGCAGTAATGAGGGGGATTTAGTCTGTGATTTCTTCCTGGGGGGCTTCTCCACTGCGAAGGTCGCGCTTGGACTTAATCGTCTGGCTGTTGGTTTTGAAATCTCCAAACCTATGTTTGATACCCGGATTACATATATTGAACGCATTAAACCCGGATCTCTTGTGTCAACCCTCAGGCAGGCAGAACTCAGCACATTAGAGAATCCCGGCAAAACGTGGACAAAAGAAGATCTCACCCGTCTTGATACAGAATACAATCAACTCGTCTCTAAAGGAATTACGAAAAAAGAAATTATTGCACGCCTCGGTAAGGAGCTCGGCCGTGGTCGTTGGGCGATAGAGAAAGCCTTGAAAAAGAATGGTTTTTCCGAGAAAAAGAAAGGGACAAAAAAGACACTTTCAGAATATATCTGATAGTCACTCAAACCGTACCGGTTCTACCGGGCGAATTGATCCCGGGATTCTTGTCGTCCAGAGAGCATATTTTGGGCGGCGAGGACTACCGTCAGCATTTCTCATTCCTTCCTGGAAAAAGGTGATCCAATGGTCATCCACTCCTTTCGTGAGGGTAGTATGATCAGTGAAAAACAACGCTTCGATGTGATCAATCTCAAATGCACATTTTCTCTTGCGTGATGGGGCACCACGTCTAATCCGCTCTTTCTCGTAAGAAGAATGCCCCCCTTTCAGCTCGTCATGCCATGCTTTGAACTCGCCGGATGAATCAAAGACCGCCTCACCATGCACGACAATAAAACCGATCCCGTTGTATTTTTGAACACAATGATCGAGTGCTTCTGAATCATTAAGGATCATCGGATCGTTGATCTTTCCCTTCGGATTCTTGCAGGGATGGGCTTTGAAATCCCACACAAAATTTTTCAGATAATCAAACGTGGTATTCCCAAATGTTGGTCCTTTTCGCCCTCCGATTTTTTGATTTAAAATGGTGAAAAGTTTGTGCTCGAAGTACCAACCGATCCACTCCATTTGTCTCCATTGATAGTCCGCTTCCTTTAATTCGAGAATTGCTGCTTTTCCATCCACTTGTTTTGGTAAGGTTTCTCGCAGAGTTTTAAGGATCTGATCTGCCTCTTGGATAACGGCTTCTGGAAAAATACCGGTCATAAGATCTCGATTTTTAAATTCCGGCTTAATACCCTTTGGAAAGAGTATTTGAAGAAACGGTTGACCAACCGTTTTGCCGATATGGGTGATGACCGTTCTTCATGTGGGGGTTGCAGATGAAAGCCTGTTTTCCGGGTCGGGCTTTCATTGGTACGTAGAGTGGCAACGTCGGATCAGGATGGTGTATGTGTGGGCAGCCCTGATCTGGTTCGGAGGCCAAGGTTGGGCTGCGGGATTTTGTAAATTAGGGTCTGGTAAAAATATTATCAACGTGATTTGTTTGAAATGATAAAATCACCATCTCATCGAGTCATGAATGTAATAAAAATTTTCTCTAGGGAATTCAGTCAAAATTTATGGGAGTTGTGATAAATGATTGGAGGGGTTTTACCTTCCAATCATTTGGGTAATATTTCGGAAACATCTATTTCGGAAGTAATAACAAGATTTGATTAATTATGCCATAAACCGTTGCAGTATCTGCTACGAAACTTGTCGTTTGCATTGCAATTTTAATTCTTTCAACCCATTGTTTGACATTCGAAGAATTGAGTTCTTGAGGTGGTTTTGGAATTGATTCGCTATTGAAAGCATTGATTTCGTTTAATTTTACAATTAATTCTGTAATTTTCGATGATACATGAGGATCCAAACCAATAATTGTTGGAAAAATTATGTTGATTTTTACACCGGAATTTCGTTCAAGAGCTTCACGTGCAGCCTTTTCTTTCATCAATTCTATATTTGTTTCGCGTAATTTTTTAGCCAAATCCCTGATCCTTGAATCTTTTTCTTCCGAATTTACAATACCTTCACATAATTTTTCAAAATTTGGGTGCGAAATGTACTCACAGAACATTTTTTCGACTTCATTCACATTTCCATTTTGAAGAGATGCCTCAATTTCATTGAACAGCGGCATTTTTACTAAAAATTCTTTTAAAGTATCTGCATTATCTTCATCGAAACCAATTTTTACAGATAATTCTTTAACGTATTCATCGATGGAAATCGCCTTTTTTGGATTTCGTACAGTATACTTTAGTAATGCTTTTGCGAGATTTTCAATGTCTTCATCATCATATTCAATTTTTGAAAACGCTAAAAAATAATTTAACAAAATCCTTGGCTGAATTATGTTTCCGAATTCATCAGTTTTTCTGAAATAATGATCATTCAGATCTGAAAGCAATGAATCATAGGTTAAATACCAAGGACCCAATGCTTTTTTCGTTAAAAAAATCGCTGGATTCTTTTTAATAAAGCTAATTATCGATACGCAATGTGCATCAATAGAATAAGATTCGGGAGATCTTTTTTTAATACGATAATCCACATTTCTTCTCGCTCTTTCTTTTGCTTGGACATCGTATAACATCGGAAGTGTATTCTTTACATATTCAAAATCGATTTTATCAAAATTTTTTGAAAACATTTCCGGTAATTTTTTTATTTGATAAGTATCATCTAAAAATTCAACCCATTTGTTAAGTTGAAGGATATACTCAACATAATGAGTTCCCTTTGTTGCGTTTAAATATCGATAATCATCAAGAAATTGGTTGTTGAAATTTACAGGACGATAGGGGTTTATTTTCATTTCATTTTTTGATGCCTTTATTAGACCCCAAATTTCATCATGAGTTAAAGCGGAATAAAAAATTTGTATTTTTGATTTTTTACAAAATTCAACAAGCGAAATGGAGAGTGGATGTTTTACATCTGTTTTACATAAGAGAGGAACAATAAAATTTGAATCTAGCAATAAAAAATTTAATTCATCACAAAAATTAATCGTGTTCAAATTTTTTTCATATGAGAGTAAATTCAAATCAATAAACCATAAATAGCAACTAATAATGCAATTTAATAGCTCTTTCTCGTTAGAGCAAAAATATTCTAACATTATCTCAAATAATTTTTTCTCGAATTCCCCCTCGATTGATCTCGATTGAATTTCGTTACTTATTACGTATTTAATATTTTCAATTGGGATATAATCAATTTCATTCTCTAAAGGTTTCGAAAGTGCATATCTGGTCAGTATTTTTAATAGCACTGAATCGAAAACATCACGCGCCTTTTTATGAAGAAAAGGATCATAATTCTTCCAGCGTTTTTCTAAAATTCCGCTAAACTCATGCCAAACGGGCTCAGTAAGTGATTCAATGCCAGGTAATTCAATTTGGTTTTTTAGAATGTACGAGTATTCTTCAGAATGTGCTATTGTGCCTTCTTGAACAAAATCATCCAGTACAGAAACAACATCATTTTTATCAATCTTACATTTCCCCAATTCTTCGATTTTTTCTATTATACTATCAAGAGTAAATGTAGAATCCGTTGGGATCTGATCGAGCGCAGCAATTACCAATGACTTCCGAATACCTCTCCGGCGCTCTAAAAGTTTTCCGCGAGTTAACGATATCGAACGCAATAAATTGCTGATATCATATCCTGCTATAGCCACTTCCTCATCCATTTCAGAATATGAGTTCATAAGATACAATTTCAATAATAGAAGATTAGGCTTTCTAAACGTGATACGCACTCATTTTTTCGAGTTGAGGTCACGTCATATCTTTATAAAAGGTAATCATCAATTTGAAAATTCGCTCATATTCAAATGAATAATTCAATAAGTGACATTTTCACCATTTCACCCCTCACCTCCCTATGGAAATTCCATTAAGGATAAATATAGAAAATTATCTCTGTCGCAGATACGCATCTCGGACTCACAGAGGTTTCTTGTTTCGATCCGGAAAGCGGGATGAACTTCCACGAGAAGCAGATCTATGATAAATTCCTGACTGGAATCAACTATATTATTAATCAGCAACCCAAAACTCTCATTTCCCCCATCACCTCCGTCGCGGTTGATCAGATATCGGTTTCAATAAATGCTTCTCACCCTTCAGTTATCCGCTCTTAATCCAACCCCGCCATCCCTTCCCCAACTTCACCCTCACCCACCCCCACAACCGTCGCAAGAGTACATGGCAGAACAAGCCACCAATCCGATCGGGTGAATCCATCCCGAATACCGGCCCTTAAAAACCAAAATTCCGTGATAAGATCCTGCGTTACCACCCCAAACCCGACTGCAGCCCGGAGCCAAGGATTCCGGAGCAC
>DLXM01000006.1 GCA_003448835.1 Bacteroidota bacterium
CGTGTTCATCCAATTCTGCCCTTCCTGTTCTTCTTGTTGTTATGTTTATTTCAGGAACTGTAAGCAATGCTTTTTCAATGTTTACTCCTATTTTATTGCTTTCTTCCAATGAAATTCCGGGCAAACTCACTGCACTTACCACCAATGAGCCTTCGTTAAATTCAGGCAAGAAACTTCTACCTAATTGAGTGAATGCTAAAAGTGCTAAAATGAACAATCCTATACTGGAGAAAACGACGGCTTTTTTCCAACGCATTGCTTTTTCCAATAATCGGCTATAGCCATTTTGCAAGCGCTCTACCAACCAACTTTCCTTGTGTTGTTTTGCCAGCATCTTATCGTTGGTAAGCAAGTAGCTACACAATACAGGCGTTAGCGTAATAGAAACCACCAATGAAGCGAATAAGGAAACAATAAATGCAATGCCGAGCGGAGCTAATAATTTCCCTTCCATTCCTGATAAAAAGAAAAGTGGGAGGAATGCTACAATAATGATGAATGTTGCATTTATTATGGAGTGTCTTATTTCAAAGGATGCATCAAAAATTACCTTCAGTTTATCAGTCTGCTGATTTATGGGTTTTTTAGCATTTTCTTTTAATCGCTTAAATACATTTTCCACGTCTATGATGGCGTCATCCACCAAATCACCAATGGCAATTGCCATCCCGCCCAAACTCATGGTGTTAATCGTAAAACCCAACCATTTTAATGTCAGAATGGCAACTATCAATGAAATCGGAATAGCCACGAGTGAAATAGCCGTTGCCCGCCAATTCATTAGGAATAAAAAGAGAATAATAACTACAAATGCTGTGCCTTCCAGTAACACTTTTTGAATATTTCCTATGGATGCATTAATAAAATCTGCCTGTCGGAAAATTTGAGTATTGATTTGAATATCACTTGGTAGATTCATTACCATATCGGCAACTGCTGCATCTATTTTATCAGTAAGTTCCAGCGTGTTGGTCGCAGGTTGTTTCATCACGGTCATGATCACTGCCGGATTACCATTAAGAGAGCCATCACCAATTTTAGGTGCTGCTCCTATTTTTACTTCTGCTACATCTTCTATTTTTACGGGAAACCCTTCACTGCGCTTAATTAAGGTCTTACCCAATTCATCCACAGAATTGGTTCTACCAATACCCTTAATGATGTATTCATTTCCATATTGATTGAGAAATCCACCAGATGAGTTGCCATTGGCTTCTTCACTGGCTTTTAACAAATCTGAAAAAGAAACATTATAGTGGCTCATTTTGGTTGGTGAAGCTAAGATCTGATACTGTTTGTATTCACCCCCAATAACAACGACTTGAGCTACACCCCCTGTTGCTAATAATCTTGGTCGAACGGTCCAATCGGCAATGGTTCTTAAATCCATTAGACTTGTTGAGTCGGCTGTCATGCTGATGAGCATGATCTCACCCATTATACTAGATTGAGGTGCAAGGGTAGGGGTACCTACACCATTTGGTAATCTTTCCCCAATGACACTAATTTTCTCATTCACAATTTGCCGAGCTTTGAATATATCGGTATCCCACTCAAACTCCACCCAAACAATGGATATTCCGGCAGATGAAGAACTTCGTACTCTTCTTACATTGCTTGCGCCATTCACAGAGGTTTCTATGGGGAATGTAACTAACATCTCGACTTCTTCCGGGGCCATACCATGCGCCTCTGTAAGAACTACGACCGTAGGGGCAGAGAGGTCGGGGAACACATCAACTTCCATATTTATGGCTATGTAGGTACCAAAGGCAATTAAAACAACCGTACCAACTACTATTAATAACCTGTTTACAAGAGCGAAATTAATGATTCTGTTCAACATAATTAATTAGATTAATGTTCGTGTCCGTGAGCCGGTAATTCACCTGAAGCTGATGAAAGTTTAATTTGATAAGCTCCTCTGGTTACCACCCTGTCTCCTTCATTAATACCGGAAAGTACTTGTACGTTTGTTCCATCACTTGCCCCAATTTCTATCTCTCTCTTTTGAAAACTCTCACCACCTAACTGTAAATAAACATAGAAATTACCCTGTTCTTCCATTAAAGCAGAGATGGGAATTATCAATGCGTTTGGTATTGGAGAAGATTTTAAAAACACTTCAGCTGCTGATCCTGAAATGAGATTACCAAGATTGTCAATTTCGAATGTGATCGGGAGGAAAGTTGAATTTGCCATGGTACTTTTACCGTATGATATAACTTTCCCATTCAACGACTGGGTATCAAAAACCTGTTCAGAACCAATCGGTACAAAATTTGCAGATTTGATGTTATTAAGTTGGGAAAAATACCTTTGTGAAACGTTGGCTTGCAAAATGAGTTTTTTGTTTCTCGAAACCACGGCAAGAGGGGTTCCAGTTTCAACATACTGACCTTCGTTCACCATTATGTTCTTGACAAAACCAGTCATCGGTGATCTGATTGTCTGACCGGATACTGAGTAATTACTTGAAATTGCATTGAAAACACTTTGTGCATTTTCAAAAGCATTTTTTGCCTGTAAAAAATCCGCTTGTGATATGATTCTATCGCTAACTAAAACGCTCGCTCTGTCGTAATCTGCTTTAGTTTTGTCAAAATTAGCTTTGGCTTCATTATACCTGATGTCCAAATTATTTTCGGCGAGATTTCCACCGGTTATGGTAAATAGTGCTGTATTCTGAGAAACTTCGGATCCAATAATAGATCTGTTTCCTGTGAAGCGTACAATTCCACCGGCACTAGCTGTTACAACCATTTCATCACCAGGAGCAGATAGAAGTTGACCGCTTGTTCTGATGATGTTGAAGAATGTTGTTTCCAGTACGGGGACGTTGGCAAACTCAACTTTCCATGCTTGTTCTTTCAGGTAAACGATTTCATCTGGTACTGATTCGATGATTTGATTATCTAGTGCAGAATTCACATCAGCAAAAACAGAAATATCATTAATAATAATCTGGTCAGTATAGTTTTCAGTTTCGATGTCAAATATCAATCTACCACTTCCCGGGGTATTTGGAATTAAACCTAATCTGAAAATACCTGGTGAACTTGCAGAGTCTGCGGAGTTGCGAATGCCATTCCCGTCAACTATAAGACTAACCGTCACTTTTCCTGAGTTTAATGGTAAAAATTGTTCTCCAAGAATGGTGAAGTGGGCAGCAAAATTGGATCTGCTACCTACTACCAAAGGCATAAACTCCACAAAAAGCTCAGTATTTTCGGAGTATACCGTATAAGCAAGCGGTTCCAATCCACCTGCTACTTGTTCCTGACTCTGTTCGTCTGTCGTTTTATCGGCACAGCCGACAATAAACAAAGCAAACAAAGCCATCAGAATTGATGTTGTCTTCATCGCTCATAAAAAATTAAAGGTGATTAATGCTCGTGACTTCCATCATCGTGGCTATGACCATGATCCTCATCTATTTTGGAACTGTCGCTTTTTACGGCTGAACTGTCGGTTTTTACAGCGGAACTGTCATCTTCGACTGTAAATTCTTCTTGATGGAGTTCATGGTCATCGTGTATGGAACCATCGTCATGTTGGTGCGTTGCCTCGGCATGCTCATGTGCAGCTTCTCCATCGTGAGAATGCTCGTTGGTGTTTTTGTCGTCGCAACCTACAAAAAGAAAGGCTACAATAGCCAAAGATATTATGTGCTTTGTCATCGTTTTATAATTATGTATTGAATAAATAGGAAATAAGTTTGTTTGATATTTCACAAACAAATGAGAACCTTTGTAAAGCTAAAGGTATTAAACAATGAAAGTAGGAGGAGCTCTAAGTCCGGAAGGAGGTAGATTTTGTGAGTTATAGAAGCTGGCAATATCAGGGGGAGCATTTTGCCTGATTTCGAAAATTACCTGACTAAAAATAAAATTGGTGGGGTGGTTTGTCGTGATGTTAGGGAATCGATTTAAAACCTGATTAACTGAACTAATACCGTTAAAATAAGTGAGTCCATCTACACCATGGTGAAAACTCGAAAAGACATGTCCCCAATCATTCTTTTCTTCCTCTGAATCATGATCGTGACCATGATGGTGTCCGTGTTGATGCGCTACTTTGTTATGTTCAAAATCATAGTGGTTATGCACAATGAAATTATGCCCAAGCATTATTGCCAGTGCAAAATACAGCATGAATATGGGTACGATTTGTTTACGCATTTCGAATAATGTACCATTATTAAAGTATGGATTCAAATCTTGGACAATTATTATCATACTTTTCAGCGAATTTGCTTCACCATTTCAAGAGAGGTCCTAAGCTAAGTCGCCACACCCCAATGAGATTTCGTTTTTTGGTTATCAACTGTTTAAAAGAAAAAAGGCCTTGTTACTACCAATTATAGCAACAAAGCCCTTAATCACTCTCTCGTGTGCCGAAGGAGGGACTCGAACCCTCACGAGGT
>DLXM01000055.1 GCA_003448835.1 Bacteroidota bacterium
GCGCTACCGGGCTGCGCTACGCCCCGAATATAATCCGAAATAAATTTCAAAAACTAGGTTTAGAATGATCTTCAATAACAACTGCCATCTTCTCACTGTACATTAATGCACAATAAATTCCAGGCTTCCTTTTACTGACCATTGCAAATTCATACGATCAAAGAACACTCCCAAAACGAAGTAAAATTATTTCGTGTCAAGAAAGGCTAAAATACGCAGAGTTTGTATCGAAGTCAATAAAAAGGTTATGTATTATCACCCAACTCGACCACATTAATCAGTTCCTTTGTAAATCGTTTCCAGGATAATTGCTGGCGGTGCAGTTCAACATTTTCTCTCATCTTATTTAAGTCAGCCTGTGTAGCAACATAGAGCAATTCCTTGGCCAGTGACACTGGATTTTCAGGGGTTACTATGAATCCGGTTTCACCATATTTAACATGTTCCGTCAATCCGGCAAGATCTGATACTACGACAGGTAAGTTAAAATTTAATGCATTTGAAAGCACTCCACTTTGGCTGGCAGACCTGTATGGTAAAACCATTACATCACTGGCTGCAAGGTAAAATGCAGCTTCATCATCCGATACATAACGATTTATGATTTCATAGTAGGGTAGATGCGATTTTTTAATTCGGTTTGTGATCTGTTGAGGTTCAATGTAGAACTCTCCAACAATAAGCGGACGAATTCGCGTGTTTTCCAGATTCATCAGATTCAGAGCGTCTACCAACACATCAAGTCCCTTGTAAGGCCTGACCAGACCAAAAAATAAAACTACAATTTCATCTTCGGCATATCCCATTCGTTCACGGATCGAAGCCCTGCTCTCCAAAGGCCAATCTTGTTCATATACCGGATGAAATAAACGTTCCGGATTTTGCCCGTCCATTAACGTTCTATATTCCTGATGAGTCTGTTCTGACAAAACAATGGGATGATCGGTAAGTTTTAATAATCGCCGGGTTAAAATGTCCTGTGCCGGAAACTTTTCATGGGGTAAAACATTATGAATAATTGATGCAGTGACTACATCCGGATATTGAGTCTTGATTTCTTTTAGAATAGATATTTGTGATGCTGCAAAAAATGGGTGCCAATGTGAGTATAGATATACCAATGTGTCCTGATGGATCATTGTATCAGTTGTCCGACCCCATTGAAATGGATTGTAAGAATGCAGAATTGGATTTGCGTAAGTCTGACTTCGATCTTCCAGGTATTGAGTTTTTCCCGGAAACAGCATCGGTGGATACAGTTTGCTGTAATTGAATGCACGCACCGGCAGACTCTGTGACAAATTTTTGTACAGATGGTCACTAAACCGGGAAATACCACCCCGAAATGGCGGAAATACACTTTGAAACGCTATCACGATAGTCTAAATAGTTAATAGTTATCGGAATATAACGCTTAAAAAGGCATAGTTTTGGTTAAACTGCATAAAAAAAGCCGGAAAGTGATTCCGGCTTTTAATGTTTAAGATTTTGCTTCTTCAGATTTTTTACTGGAATTATTTCCGGGATTATCCGGATCCTTCCACTCAAACGTGAGACCATCACGTGCACCGTTCATTTTGACTTTAACGGTGGATCCTTCCGGACGATCGGAACCAAGGAGCTCCTCAGCTAATGGATCTTCAACATAACGCTGAATCGCTCTTCGCAATGGACGAGCACCATATTTTTGATCGAAGCCTTTGTCCGCGAGAAAATCCTTAGCACCTTTGCTCATATCGATTTCGAATCCGAGGTCTTTGATGCGTTTGAACAACTCATCGGCCATATTTTCGATAATCTTGAATATGTCATCTCTTTCAAGTGGCTTAAACACTATGACATCATCAACACGATTCAAAAACTCCGGATTAAACACTTTGCGAAGTGCATCCTGAATCACAGATTTCATTTTGGCGTAATCGAATGTTGAATCAGAAGGACCAAATCCGATACCCTGACCCATATTCTTGATATCACGAGCCCCAATATTGGAGGTCATAATGATGATCGTATTTCTGAAATCTACTTTTCGTCCGAGGCTATCAGTCAGAACACCATCATCCAATACCTGTAACAACAAGTTGAATACATCCGGATGTGCTTTCTCGATTTCATCCAAAAGTACTACACTGTATGGTTTCCGGCGGACTTTTTCAGTCAGGATTCCACCTTCTTCATATCCAACGTAACCCGGAGGTGCACCCACAAGTCTGGAAACGGAGAATTTCTCCATATATTCACTCATATCAATTCGAATTAATGCATCGTCAACATCGAACAGATATTTAGCCATTACTTTTGCAAGTTCAGTTTTACCGACCCCGGTTGGGCCCAGGAAAATAAATGAACCAATTGGTCGCTGTGGATCTTTGAGTCCGGCACGTGTTCGTTGAATTGCTTTCGATAATTTTACAATGGCTTCCGTTTGTCCGATAACTCTTCCGGACAGCTGGTCTGCCATTTTAAGCAATTTCTTGCCTTCGTTTTGAGCGATTTTGTTTACCGGAATGCCGGTCATCATGGCAACAACTCGTGCGACATCATCCTCAGTAACATCAAAAACTATTTCTTCACTTTCTTTTTCCCACTCGCGTTGAGCTAAATCAAGTTCATCGATAAGTCGTTTTTCTTTGTCTCTTAACCTGGCAGCATCTTCGAAACGTTGTTTTTTGACCATTGCGTTTTTCTCAGCGCTGGTTGTTTCGATTTCCTCTTCGAGTTTAATGATGTAAGGAGGTACTGTGATGTTCGAAAGGTGAACACGGGCACCGGATTCATCCAGTGCATCAATAGCTTTATCGGGTAGAAAACGGTCGGTAATGTAACGATCTGTAAGTTTAACACAAGCACGGATCGCTTCATCGGTGTAGCTAACGCTGTGGTGTTTTTCGTACTTGGATTTAATGCGGTTCAGAATCTCATGAGTTTCTTCAGGAGTCGTCGGATCGATCATGATCTTTTGAAAACGTCGCTCCAACGCACCGTCTTTTTCAATAAACTGACGATATTCATTTAATGTGGTTGCACCGATTGCCTGTACATCGCCTCGAGCAAGTGCAGGTTTTAACATATTGGATGCATCCAGAGAACCACTTGCTCCGCCGGCACCAACGATAGTATGTAACTCATCGATAAATAAAATCACATTCGGTGTTTTCTCGAGTTCGTTCATGACCGCTTTCATGCGCTCTTCAAACTGTCCACGATACTTGGTTCCGGCAACTAAAGCGGCCAGATCAAGTGCAATAACTCGTTTGTCGTAAAGTACACGACTGACTTTTCGCTTAATAATACGAAGGGCGAGTCCTTCGGCGATTGCAGTTTTACCTACACCTGGCTCACCAATTAGTACCGGATTATTTTTTTTGCGTCTACTCAGGATTTGAGCGACTCGTTCAATTTCTTTTTCGCGACCAACGATTGGATCCAGTTTGCCTTCTTCGGCCAGTTTGGTCAAATCGCGGCCAAAATTATCAAGAACAGGAGTTTTTGTTTTTTCCATTTTTCGCTCCCTTGGAGTTGCGGTAGTTGATTTAATACCAGTTGCGCTCGTTTCAAGATCTTCGGTATCAGGAACTTGTTCGTCCATTGTTGCCTTACCCGAAATAATCAGATCAAGTTCTTCGCGAACGCTGTCATAACTTACATTAAACTGCTGTAAAATTTGTGCAGCGATATTTTCGTCATCTCTTAGAAGTGACAATAGCAGATGTTCGGTGCCAATCGTATCACTTTTGTATAATTTCGCTTCCAGGTATGTAATCCGAAGCACTTTCTCGGCCTGTTTGGTCAGCGGGATGTTTCCGACGGTAACGGCACCACCGGTACCACGAACTGTATCTTCGATATTCTTTTTGAGTTTTTGAAGGTCACAATTCAGATTTCTTAGAATTTTGATCGCAATTCCGTCGCCCAG
>DLXM01000063.1 GCA_003448835.1 Bacteroidota bacterium
GGATTGGGTCCGTCTATATTTATAAATAAATCACCAAAAGTATACGTGCGTCCTGGTTTAATCTGAAATAGCACATTCAAATTGTAGGGATCTTCCTCTGTACGCTCAACAACTGCACGTACTGAGTCACTTTGAACTGAAGCATATCCATTATTTCGAAGCAAGGACATGATTTCAGAGCGTTCGTCGCCGATAAGAGTGTAACTAAAAACCTTTCCTGACTGAAATGTTGTGTCATTAACCGGTTCTTCAGCAATACTACTTCGTCGATAAAATCTCTCTAAGATGTGCGAATCTTCAAATTCGGGAAATCCACTATACAGCACTTGATTGACTCTAGATTGCTGACCTTCCTGAATCAAAAATGATACTTCGAAATTTTTTGATCCATAATCGACGATAATCGTATCTACTTCTGTGTCCAGATAACCAATTGATTCGTAGTATGCTTTGAGGCGCTCGATATCATTAGTTACAATTTGTCGATCAAGACGGGTAGGACCTTCACCCCATTTAGAATTCAAATTGTTAAGCCAGTACCAGACCGTGAATCCGGGAATGTTCAATAATCGTCTGTTGGACTTCGTTCGTACAAGTGTAAATAATGTGGAAGTCCGTACGGCATCATTTCCGGAAAAACGAACTTTTGTAACTCTGCTATCCGTGACTTCGCTCATTTCAGAGCCGTTACCGTTAATTTGCGCAACGGCACTCACATAGCAGACCAGAAGTCCGAAAAAGAGCAGGATGAATCGTTGCAAAGATGTTTTTAGCACGGCACAAAAAAAGAAACGGATGCATGGGAACCACACATCCGTATTATTAATAATCCTCGGATGTCAATAAAATAATATAAGAAATCAATCGATCACATGAGGGATGTCTCAAACGTCATCGTAATCAAATCCATCATCTTCTTCACCATGAAAAAAATCTTCTTTCATGATATAATCGGGCCAGATTTCTTCGATACTTTCGTATGGAGTGTCATCTTCCTCGTCGAGTTCATACAAGTTATCGATTACTTGTTGAGGGCATCCATTTCTTTCTGCCCATTCTATGAGTTCTTGGCGGGTTGATGGCCAGGGTGCATCTTCAAGAGTTGCGGCTAGTTCTACGGTCCAGATCATGTTTTGTATATTTAAATGAAAAATGTTTTCAGTCGGTAATAAAGTATAAGTATCGTAAAATTCAAGAGGCTAACGATAGAAAATGAAAATAATTTTGTATTCGGTTCATCCTCTTGCATAATCTTTCTTATCTTTGACTAACAAACGCGAAAATCGCGCAGGAATTTAACAAAAAGACAGGTAAAAAGTATGTTTCCAAGTGGAATAGAATTAGTTGTTATCGTTTTGATCGTTTTACTGCTGTTTGGAGCCAAAAAAATACCCGAATTAGCTCGTGGATTAGGTCAGGGAATCAGTGAATTTCGTAAAGCCTCAACCGATATTCGAAAAGAAATCGAAAAAGGTGCCCAGGATGTAGAAAAAGATTCTACTACAACGAAGGAAAAAGACGAAGTTGTAAAATAAATCAACACCAGTCGATAACTGTTAAAAATTTTGAAATTACTCGATATCTCTCAAACCCGTGAGCAGGTACGCTCAGGGCATTCATTCCAACAGACTGTTTCTCAGTACATTGAACGAATTGATAACTCGAATCCAGGGTTGAATATTGTTCTACGCGATGCCAGGGATGAAGCTTTAGTCCAAGCTGAACAAATTGAGAAAAAAATCAGGGATGGTTCGGCCGGAAAACTGGCCGGCGCTATCATGGGTATTAAGGACGTAATCTGCGAAAAAGGTAAAATTGTTTCTTGCGGATCGAATATGTTACGTGATTTTCATAGTGTGTATGATGCTAGCGTCATTCAACGACTTAAAAATGAAGATGCGATTTTGCTATCCCGATTAAATATGGATGAATTCGCAATGGGTTCATCTACCGAGAATTCTATTTGGGGTGCAAGTAAGAATCCGTTGGATCCATCTCGTGTAACCGGCGGGTCATCAGGTGGTAGCGCAGCAGCAGTAGCTGCTGGATTTGCGAACGCTACTCTGGGTAGTGATACTGGTGGATCGATTCGTCAACCAGCTGCTTATTGTGGGGTCGTCGGACTCAAGCCGAGTTATGGAAGAGTTTCCAGATATGGTTTAGTAGCCTATGCATCATCATTTGATTCGATTGGTCCATTGACAAATACCGTTGAAGATGCTGCAAAAGTATTACAAGCTATTGCCGGACGTGACGATTTTGACGGTACATCTGCATTTGAGTCCGTACCTGATTATTCTGACGCTTTGAATGAATCCGCGAAGGGGTTACGCATTGGAGTACCTGAAGAATATTTTGGAGAAGGTCTGGATCCTGAAATACGTGAAAACGTATTATCACGGGTAAATCAGCTTGAAAAGGATGGTGCTACAATTGTTCCTATCCATTTGCCACACATGAAGTATGGTATTGCCACTTATTATGTCCTGGCAACGGCTGAAGCTTCGAGCAATCTGGCTCGTTTTGATGGCGTTAAGTATGGACATCGTGCTGACCAGTTGAAGGTTCGTGAAGCGCTTCGGGAAGAAGAAAAGTTTTTGAAGGATCAAATTAAGCAAGCTAAATCGGACACTGATAAATCACTTTGGTCGACAAAACTTGAGAAAATGGATTCACCGTTGGTACGTTTGTACAAAGAGACGCGTGGCGAAGGTTTTGGTATGGAGGTGAAGCGCCGCATTATGTTGGGAACTTACGTTCTGAGTGCTGGTTATTATGATGCTTATTATGGTAAAGCTCAGCGAATTCGTCGATTAATCCAGAAGGATTTCATAGAGGCATTCAAGAATGTTGATGTTATTGTGTCACCAACAGCACCAACTACCGCATTTAAATTAGGTTCGAATCAGGATGATCCGATTCAAATGTATTTGAATGATATATATACGATTTCGGCAAATCTTGCCGGAGTTTGCGGTATTAGTGTCCCAAGTGGATTACATTCGGATGGAATGCCTATTGGATTGCAGTTTATGGCGAATGCTTTTGATGAAAAAAGTTTAATTCGTGCAGGCAGACTCGTAGAATTACAATAAAGGTTAACAATGAACAGGTTAGCGAATAAAACAGCTTTAATTACCGGTGCTACAGCCGGAATTGGGGCTGAAACGGCTCGTCAGTTGGCGTCTATGGGCGTGCATTTAATCCTGACCGGACGCCGTCGGGAAAAACTGGATTCATTAAAATCGGAAATATTGCGTTCGCATCCCGCTCTTCGTGTGATGATACATGATTTTGATATTGCGGATTCAGAAGCGTGTAAGGCTTTTTTTGAAATCTATAAGGATGATATCCCGGATATTTTAATCAATAATGCCGGATTAGCTTCCGGTGCCGATAAAGTGCAAGATGCGAGTCTGGATGATTGGGATTTAATGATTAACACGAATGTCAAAGGTCTCATTACCATGACCCGACTATTTGTCAACGGGATGATTGCTCGAAATTCCGGACATATTTTGAATTTGAGCTCGGTTGCAGGGATTGAAAGTTATCCGGGTGGATCTGTTTACTGCGCTTCGAAACATGCTGTTCATGCTTTTACGAAGGCTTTGAAAATGGATCTGGGTCATACGAATATTCGTGTAGGAATGATTTCACCCGGGGCGGTTGAGACCGAGTTTAGCATGGTTCGGTTTAAGGGAGATACTGATCGTGCTGCAAAAGTGTATGAGGGAATTAATCCATTGATTGCTGAAGATATCGCAGAAATCATAGTTTTTATACTGAATCGTCCGGAGCAAGTGAATATCCTGGACACATTAGTCTTTTCAGTAGCGCAATCAAGCGCTATGCAAGTTTATCGTAAGTGATTTATTCACTTTTTAACATGAGGCTTTTCATGAAATATGCGTTTGTCTTTATGATTGGAATGTTTTTGGGATGTTCTGCTGAACCGCAACAGTCTGGACGATTTGCATTTAATAAGGGCGTTGCTGATGTGCCTGATTTTGATGTGGAGTCGGCCTATCAGTTTATAGAAACTCAGGTTGGATTTGGAACGCGTGAACCTAACTCAAGCGGACATAAACAAACACGGGACTATTTAATTTCGACGTTGCGTGAATTTGCGGGAAATAATGTTGTATTTGCTCAGGATTTTCAGGTTGCCGGATATAATGAGGAGATTTTGGAGCTTACAAATGTAATTGCTGCATTTAATCCTTCCGCAAGAGATAGGATATTACTGGCGGCACATTGGGATACGCGTCCGCGTGCAGAAGAGGATGACGATTG
>DLXM01000216.1 GCA_003448835.1 Bacteroidota bacterium
TGAGATTTGGGATGCTGTACGAATATAGGATATCTGCATATAGGCAAAATGCCTTAGGGGGTCATTTGAGGAAGATTACTGGATGATCTTTTCATCCATAAAATTTTTTCCCAGCAGAATCTCCTGGGCTAATTTGTAGGATTCATCAGGAATTCAGAGTTTTTCGAAGGCCTTGGAGATTAGCGAGTAACTCCGCCGCCCCGAAGGGTGCCTCGGTGGCGGAGCGATTACCGGAAAAACTCGTGGATCGTTTTTGAAATGGAAATCGGGATACAGCTGCGAAACATCAACCCTGTGCAGACACAGTCCAGCACACATCACAGCGACAACGGCACTCGGGGGCGGTTGATTTGAACGCGGGGCGGTTTTGCCCGAGATATCACGAGGCGGGGGAGAGTGGGAAAACAGGGGGAAGGATTTTCCTGTATACGTGACATATTCCGGTTTTTTTCATTATACTTGAGACGTCNNGATGGTCCAAGTTCATGATTAAATGTGGATTCAAGTTTGTTACCGTAATATGTGAAACTCTGAACGGGACTTGATATTTGGTATTGTCCTTGAGAATTAATTATCCACGTATCGGGAACACAGTACTTATCTGCGAAATATACATCACCGTTCCATTGAGGATCACATTTTGGATTCGTTCTCCAGCCATTCCCGAAAACAGATTCCGTTAAGCTACTATATTCTTCATAGCTCCCATTCAAATAGAATTTGTAACAGTGTTTACCAGGTTCAGGATTGTTATTGACATAGTCAGTAGTGATCCTGCACCAATACCCATCGTTAATTGCATGTTGGATTATTGGAGTCTGGGCAGGTGTTTTTGCAGCTGAAGGTTTTTGAATCGGAACTGTGGAAGATATAGATGAGTGAGACTCACTTGATGACGATCCAAGATTAGAGAGAAATCGATAAAACGCTTGCCGCTCTTGATATTCTGAATTGGCATTCCATGCAATCGGAGCGCCGATAATCAAAATCACGATTGCGAGAATAATTATCGCTATACCAATTTCACGAGACATATTAACACATACCGGGATCGAACGTAAACTAGTGGCATTCTATTCTGTGATGGGATAAGATTTTTGATTTCATCATAAACTCATCAATACCAGTACCTTCAGAATAAAGTTCAGTATTTTGAATTGGGCATACTACCATTCACAAATAGAGCAACAAAAATTTACAGATCTATCGAGTGTATTTGGATACAGATGACAATTAGTGATGCATAGAAAAAAGCCGGACAGGACAAGGTGGTGTGGATATGGGATTGGGCTTTCTTGTGGGATTTTTATTGAGCGAATTTTCGTAATAGAGAAAGACGTGGAAAAGAATTGAGGATAGGATCCTGCATGAATTGCAAATGAATTGAAGAAACCTGTTGGGTTGAAATGTTCGTTAAATTTTTACGAGGTCAGTCGGCAGGTGTTGATTGTTTTCTACACTCAATAATATCATTTCGTATTGATACATAGAACCATTTAACCATCTTTGATCCATGTTTCGCCAATGTTAAGATAATTGCTAATTTTTCGAAGAGTATCACAACGGTAACAATCTCATCGATAGAAATAAACAAAGATTCTTGGAGATGAATTGTCCAACATAGTGCGAAAAGCCATATTGTTACGATAAGCACATGCTGACCGCACTCTTTAAGGTGATTTATGAATTCTTTATCCTCTTCTCCCAACAGTGACATTTTTTCTCCGTGGGGAAGGGGATCTAAAAATGACCCACTTCAGTATGTTGTTTTTTGTATATTGTATAGTTGTTGAACCCGCCACCCATTTTTTTAATGTTGTATAAGTAACCGTCATATTGTAAAAATGCCCTTTTGGTTTTTATTCCTCATTGGAGCCGGAGCGAAATTGCGATGAACGGCCACCGCCCCGAAGGGCGCCCCGCGGGGGAGGGGGTTCTGGCAATTACCCAGCGAGGTTCCGATGAGGCGGTCGAGCGATCCCGAAGAAGGTGAGGGAACTCGTTATTCCGAATGGAAGAAATGAAAATTCTCAAACGGGGCATTACAAGTGATGATAAATAGGAACATTCTTCGTCACGTAATGGATATTTTGCATTGTTGGTGAATATGGTGAAGACCTGTAAGGATTGTGGGAAAAACTTAGGTTTTTTCCATTTTCTTTAGAGCTGAGTGGCGTGATGATTATTATAAAGAGATTTGTCTGAAATAAAAATCAAATGGAAAAGGAGAGAAAATGAAAAATGTTGCCATAATCGTCGTAATAATCTCATTGACTTTTATCGCAGGTTGTTCAACGGTCCAATCCGTAAATTCGATACCGGTTTCGTCAACCAAACCTATCAACGAACCGGCGATGCTGGAAAACAATGAGTATTCTTTCATGATCTCAGTTGATCAACTGAAATTCGATCCAAGTTTTTCAAACAGTCATATGTTAAACGTACACATGACGATTAAAAATACTGGATCAAAGGCACTGGGGATAACCTGTATCAGTAAAATTACTGATTATGCCAGTGTAAAAACTGCAGGGTCTGGTGCCAGCACCAAACTGTTGTATCCGGATGAATCACAATCGGTAAAAAATATTATTCTGATTCAGGACAACCAATACAATGCGCTATCCAAAGATTCAAAACTCGAAATAAATTGCATGGGTATGGAATCTCCTGGCAAGGGGTGGATGAATTTTGATGCGTCCTGGGATGTGAAACCAGGGGATCTCAAATAAACCGTATTCAGAAAAAACTCAATTTAGAGAAGGAAAACTAAAGCAAGAAAATAGTAGAGTGAGAAAAATTATCCAAAGTATGATTTGCTTGAGCGATTAACAACCAAAAGTTAGTGAATTATACCTTGCAAAAGTTCAGAAAAGATCTGAAATGAATCGAGAAATGTTTAATCTCATTCTAAATTGCGATGCACGACCGCCGCCCCGTAGGGCACCCCGCGGCGGATCAAATATCAAAAATTTACTTGAATGAAAATTTCATAAAAATTCTGAGCGAAAATTGACTTTAATTGTTTGAGCTTCTGATTAAAATGAGGGAAATTCAAAATTCTAAAAAATGGTTTAATAATTTACTGTATTTAGTGTTGTATTTTATCGCCATTCTATTGATCTCATTTTTCATGAAAAGCCCTTGGATTCTTCTCATTGGATTTGCATTTCCATTTATTTTTCTTTTTTTCACAATATTACTTAGTGAGCACGCTATAAATTCCGTAAAGAGCCAAAAATTTCCTGAAAATTTAATTCCAGAACAGCAAGATCATGACGCTTTGATAGTTATCCATTCAATGGGAATACATTCTATTGGAAATTGTATTGGTATCGATAATTTAATTCGATATTTTTATCGAAAAAACTACCCATTCAAAATTTATCATTGCTATGACGCTGACGATCTGATTAAAATCTTGAAAAATGACAGATCGAAATATCTCTGGATTTTTGGTCATGGATGGCGAGGGGGGATTACTTTCAAATTTTCACATACACTCAGTGTTTTAATTTTAAGAAAAAACCATAGGATTTTTTACGATTATTCCAATCTCAATCTCATTTTAAATGAAATTCCCAAGAAAAAATTTATTGCTCAGCTTCATTGTAACCACATATCCCAATTTTCAGAACTGAAGAATGTAACACTAATAGAAATGATTTTGGAAGATTCCCTGAATGCGGATTACTATGTGACGGAAAGAGAACAACATGTACTATCTATATGGTTTGCTACTCGATTCTTACGAATGAAGGCCGAAGGAAAAAGGAATCCGATGAACGAATGAATAGAATAAAAAAAACTCACACCATGCTACACCTTAGCACACAC
>DLXM01000097.1 GCA_003448835.1 Bacteroidota bacterium
ACAACAAATGGGCCCGAATCCTTGGAACCATTGTTATCGTGATTGCTTACACGACCATTGTCGGATATCAGTTCAGAGGTGGTGGATTTGTCCTGAATCTGATTGCAGATATTCCTGAGTGGCAAGGTGTGTTGCTAACTGCTGGTTTTATCATTGCGTTTACAGCGTTTGCAGGAATGTTGTCAATCGTTTCGGTGGATATCATAAACGGCGCGGTTATTACACTGGCTGTTGTTATTGCAGTACCACTCGTATTTTTTAATCTGGGTGGAGCAGATCATTTCAGTGTTGCACTCGACCCATCTTTCTTTACGTTTTTTGGGGATTATAACTGGATTTGGGCAATGGGTATTTTCATGCCGACCTTTTTGTTATTGCTCGGTGAATCTAACATGTACCAGAAATTTTTCTCTGCTAAGGATGAAAAATCCGCCAAAACTGCTGTTTTCTGGTGGGTAATTGGTACAATTCTCGTCGAAACTGCCATTGCGTCGTTGGCGATCTTTGCATTTAGTTATTTTAATGGTCTGGATGTAGCCAGCCAGTATTTCCTAAGTGTCGAGCAAAGTGAGCGTATCATCTTGCACACCGCCAGATTTGGTACAGAGGTCGGAATTCCGGTAATTGGTGGGCTCCTTTTGATTACCGCAGCGGTTGCAATTATCACTTCAACAGGAAATAGTTTCTTACTTGCTCCATCCACAAATATCACCCGTGATATTTATCAACGTTTTATTAAACCGGATGCGACTGATAAGCAAATGATTGTCTTTCAAAGAGTTATGGTTTTGTTACTTGGAATATGTGCTTACTTGCTACTCACACAGTTCAGATCTGTGCTGGATATGGCCTTTACCGCCTATACGATGGTTGGGGCGGGATTGACTCCGGCATTACTGGCGGCATTTTTGTGGAAACGGGTAACAACGGCCGGAGGAGTTGCATCCATCGCAACAGGAATGGGAGTAACCTTGTTAATTACGTTCCTGAATGCAATCATGGAGGAACCGCTAATTACAACTGATTACATCGTACTTCCGGCAGCCGGAGCATCAATATTTGTATTGATTGTGGTCTCATTGCTTACCAAACCGGATCCGAAGGAGAAATGGGAGAAATTCTACGCTAAACCAGTCAGTTTGGAAGAAGCCATCAAGGAGCAGAGTAAATTATAAATTAAATCAACATCCCATCATTCAAGTTAAATTCGAACACATACTGTTTTGACTTGGATCTGGATTTTGTGATTAAGTTTTAGAAATTGAGTTGAATCAATTTTGAATAAATCGTTGTTCGTGGTTACCATATCATGAACAACGATTTTGTTATTTAGAACATCATCAATACCATGAATTTCGCGGAAGTAGCATTACCACAAGCCGTGAGGCAAGTTTTTACGTATTCATTATCGGATGAATTGAGTGAACTTGTGCAGCCCGGGATGCGGGTATGGGTTCCTTTGGGTCGGCGAAAAACAATTGGGATGGTGGTAAATACGCACAATGTTAAACCTGAATTCAAGTGTAAACAGGTTAGTGAAGTCTTGGATTCCGCTCCTCTAATGTCCAAGGAATTATTGGATCTCACATCCTGGATTTCCAAGTATTATTTCGCTGCCTGGGGTGAAGTTATTCAAGCCGCACTTCCAGTTGGACTCAACTACGTCGCCGATCGGTTTTTGTCCGTGGATCATCGAAGGGACCTCTCCCCAAAAGAACTCGAAATCTGTGACGAAATTCAGGGTCTTGGTGAAATCAAATTGGACGAGGCTGAACGTCGATGGGGTGCCCGTCACGTGAATCAGCTAATTCGCAAAGGGAATCTGGATCTTCGGGAAGAGCCGCGGGTAAAGGTAAACACTCCGGTCGTAAAAGGGTACGAATGGACCCCGGAACAGGTCGATCAGGCTGAAAAATTCTTTAGAAACTGGACCGGAAAAGCATATAGCTGGATTTCGGCTATCCCATATTTAATTTCGATGACGCCGCCAATTGCACAACGTGAGCTGACTCAGGATCATAATATGACTCCACATATTCTGCATCGGCTCGAAAAGGAGGGATTTATTAGTCCTGTTGAAGTCCCGGCTGATGTTTATTCAAATGTCGGACTGGATCATGCTCCTGAACGGCTTCGTGCATTGAATGAGGAACAAGAAGTTGTATTTGCACCGATAAGTCAGGCATTGATTGATGGAATTTATAAAAGTTTTTTACTCTACGGAATCACGGGTTCCGGCAAAACCGAAGTATATATCCACGCTCTTAAACTGGCTTTAGAACAGGGCAAAGGTGGACTCATTTTAGTGCCTGAAATCGCACTCACTCCGCAAACAGTACGACGTTTTTACGAAATTTTTGGGGATCAGATCGCAGTTTTACATAGCCGACTCAACGATCGTGAACGGTTTGAAGCATGGATGGCACTTCGAAATGGCACAAAAAAAATTGCCATTGGAGCCAGATCAGCTGTATTTGCCCCGGTTCAAGATCTTGGGATCATCATCATCGATGAAGAACACGACCAATCCTACAAACAAGACGATCCATCACCCAGATATCATGCACGTGAAGTGGCAATTGTGAGAGCCTCCAGACTTGGCATACCCATCGTGTTTGGATCTGCTACACCCAGTATGATCACCTTACATGCTGTCACTCGCGGAAAACATGAGATGCTGAAACTCACGGGACGCCACCTGAATGCAGTACTTCCTGAAGTAAAAGTTTTGGATCTACGCCAGTACCGAAATGCGATGCGTGGTCCGTTGGCGGTACCGTTAGCAATGGCAATTGATGAAGCGTTACAAGCGAAACAACAAATCATATTATTACTTAATCGACGAGGATTTGCATCCTACCAACAATGTGAAGACTGCGGACATGTCGCTGAGTGTCCCAATTGCTCCGTAAGCCTGACTTTTCACCGGACCCATCACACGCTACGATGTCATTATTGCGGATACAGCCGTCGTGCACAGGAAAAATGTGATCATTGTGATTCTGAAAACCTGGATAATAAAGGTACCGGAACTCAGCGCATCGAAGAAGAAATTCAAACCGAATTCCCTAAAGCGAGAATTTTACGAATGGATCGTGACACCACATCGGGAAAAGACGCTCACAACAAAATTTTAGGTGCCTTTGGTCGGGGAGAAGCCGATATTTTAGTTGGAACCCAATTGGTAGCCAAAGGACTTGATTTCCCGAATGTGACGGTCGTTGGGGTGGTAAATGCCGATACTGAGCTTGCTTTTCCATCGTACCGATCCTCGGAAAGGATGTTTCAGTTATTAACCCAGGTCGCGGGACG
>DLXM01000215.1:0-5210 GCA_003448835.1 Bacteroidota bacterium
TATTGTTCTGGGTGAATGATCCCCATGAGTCCCATTTCTGCAAGTTCACCAACCAATGCATGAGGGAATTCAGCTTTCATGTCGCGTTCTATGACTCCCGGTGCAATAAAGCGTTCTGCAAAATCGCGAGCGGTATCGCGAATCATGATTTGATCTTCTGTGAGATCAAAAGACAAAGTTGATGTTGAAGTGATAGTTTGTTCCATAAAATCGAATAGTGTTATAAAAGCGCTTCCAGTAATTGCCGGATTTTTGCGCATAGGTTGATTGTAATTTGATAGCTCGATTTCTCGAGGTTTGTGCTAATGCAGCTGAGAGAAAAATTTGAAACTTAATTGACCGATATGAGCAGTACTAATTTCGAGAATAAACAATTTTGAGTTACCCAAAATTCCATTTTACACCACGACCTTCTTCAGGATTCGGATAATTCCAGGTAACGGCTCCTTTGTCGCAGGCATACATACACGTGCCACATTCAATACAATCCTCAAACTGAAAATGAACTTTTCCAATTTCATCGAGGGTGTAACAATTCGCCGGACAAACATACGTCGTACATTTATGATCACATTTGGTGTTACAAATATCAGTTTCGACCAAAATATGTGGTTTTGCCTCAGTGATACCTTGATTCACATAACTTACGAGTCCCAGGCGCTCTGAAATACTCATTTTTTTCATAGGGATCGTGCTCCTTTGATTCCGATTTTTAACAACTTCCAGAATGTGGAATGTTTTTTAATGGCTTTTTTCATNNGTCAGTTGGTTTGTTATCTACTGTAAAGAATTGTCGGCCGAATTCGTTCACTATTTTTGGAACGGATGTAAACATTTCTTCCGTATGTAAAAAATTAACTGCACCCTGGAAATTTCGAAGATCTTTCATCACATAACTGTTTTCCAGCTTTTTGCGGTACTCGCTAAGGGTCGATTTACTGTAATCACCTTTGGATTTTGCTTCGACAATTGTTTCGGCCGCGAGAATTCCACTTTCCATGGCGTAATCCATTCCCTGAATAGCTTTGCCGGAATTGAGCAACAAGTTTGCAGATTCGCCTGCCAAAAGGACTCCATCAGTATACAATTCTTTAGGCATGGCGCGCATATCACCGGTTGAAACTACATGCGCAGAATACTCTACAACCTCTCCGCCGCGAAGCATGTCGCGCAGGACTTTATGCGATTTGAAATGTGTCAGAATATCATAGATTTTCTTATCCGGACTCATTTTCTCGCGCATACTTTTGATATTCAAAACGAGTCCGAGTGAAACGGTATCTTTATTGGTGTACAAAAATCCACCACCTTCAACTCCATCACTGGCATAACCGATAAATTCATTGGTCAATCCGGCGTTACCCTCCAACTGAAAACGATCCTCAAGCACTTTTTGGTCGAAACGGATGACTTCTTTGACGCCGGTTGCCATGTAATCAGCGGGGACATAGTTATTTTGAAGTCCAACCTGACGAGTTAATAAATTGTTCACACCCTCAGCAATGATTACTGAATCGGAGAAAAATTTCTCATCCCCGGTACGGATCCCGATCGCTTTGCCATCCTCCATAAGGACTTCTTCGACCAGGATGTTCGTTGCGACGAATGATTCTTCAGCATGATCACTGGCTGCAATGGCTTCCTCAACCTTGCCGGCTAACCAGTTGTCGAATTTAGAGCGAAGGACAATGATCGCTTTATAGGGAGTTTCCTGAAAATGTTCAGACTTAAAATCCAGAGAAAAGGAAGAAATATCGTCGAGGAAGGTGACCCGTCGATGGTTCACAAAGCGTTCGAATCCGGCGTCTTCGTTCCAGTATTCCGGAACCAGGTCATTTAATCGACTGCCCCATAAAACACCTCCGGAGACGTTTTTGGATCCGCTGAATTCTCCTCGTTCGATGAGCAGGAATTTCATGTTGTTTCGTGCCAGGGTGAGGGCTGCGCTGAGTCCGGCAATCCCGCCACCAATGACAATACAGTCGAATTTTTCGTCCATACGAGGCGATTATTTAAGTTTTCGGAGTTCTTCGGTTAATAAAGGCAGGATCTTGAATAGATCGCCAACGAGACCGTAGGTTGCCATTTGAAAAATTGGAGCGTCGGCATCTTTGTTGATGGCTACAATTACTTTACTGTTTGCCATCCCGGCGGTATGTTGAACGGCACCGGAGATTCCAATTGCGAAATAGAGTTGTGGTGAGACGACTTTCCCGGTTTGTCCGATCTGGGCAGTTGCAGGGAAAAGTCCGGTTTCGACCACGGCACGAGATGCTCCGATTGCTGCGCCTAACACTTCAGAAAGATCTTCGATCAATTTTCGTCCAACTTCATCTTTAACACCTCGACCAGCGGCTACCACAACCTGAGCTTCAGATAAATCCACTTTTTCTCCGGCGCTGGTAAGGATTTCGCGAAGTACAGCAGCGAAATCGGATGGTTGGAAGCCGATATTTTTAACCTCAGCGGTGACGGGTGATTTCGCACTGTCGTAGGATCCGGATCGTACTGAAATCAGAATCAAATCGCCTGTTGCGGTGTTTTGTGATAGCACTTTCGCGGCCATAACGGGACGCAGTGCAGAGACTCCGTTGTCGGTAAGTTCAAAACTTGCAACATCTGGCAGTACCGCTGCGTTGAAGCTGGCCCCCAATGCGCCAAGGACATCTTTTGTGGCTTCCGTTGATGCACAAGCAAAGATGGAAGGTTTTGCAGTTTCGATAATGGTGGACAAAGCCTGAATCAACGAAGCATTCAGGTGTGTTTTAAACACCGGATTTGATATCGCATAGATTGTTTTTGCGCCGTAACTCTGGATTTCATCGGAATAACGGGTCGCGTCGGTATCAACTACTGCTGCTGCGAGCAACATTCCTCGTTTCTCGGCTTGTGAACGCGCGTGGCTCAGTACTTCGAGTGATGATCGTTTGATTTTGCCATCGGAGGTTGCGACAAATACTAAAAAGGTACTCATATTAAATAGATTCGGATTTTAAATTACTTTTGCTTCGTTTTGCAGGAGGTTGACCAACGTGCCGACCAATTCTTCGGCATCACCATCAAACTTTTTGCCGGGCTCACGAGCCGGCATATTTTTATAACTTTGGGTGTTGGTTTTTACGACATCACTGCGAAGTGAATTCAGATCTAATCCGAGTGAATCCATGGTATAGGTTTCAACCGGTTTTTTCTTGGATGACATGATTCCTTTGAGGCTCGGAATACGTGGATTATTCATGTCATTCGAACAGGTTACGAGGCATGGAGTTGGTAGTCCGATCATTTCTTGTCCGGTATCGCCCTGACGTTTCACAACGAGGGTTTTGTCCTCGAGTTCGAGTCCCACCGCGTTAGCCGCATAAGGCAGATTCAAATGTGTTGCGAGCATGCTTCCGGCAAGACCGGCATCAGTGTCCTGCGATTGTTTCCCGACCGCAATAATATCGTAGGACTGCTTTTCGAAAAATGCTTTCAGGATGGAAGCATAGGCAGCAGAGTCGAGTCCGGCACCGTCTTCAAGTGCAATATGATGTCCGGCATCTGCACCCATAGCCAGGGCTTTTCTAATAGTTTCTTTAGCTTTATCCGGACCAATAAGCACTACATCGACCGATCCACCGTGTTTTTCGGTAAGAACCAGAGCCTCTTCAACTGCGGAGGCATCGTAAGCGTTGATGACCATACGGTCGGAATCCATCGATAATTCACCGTTTCGGATTTGAATCGGGGCTGATACATCCGGAACCTGTTTAATACATACAATAAATTTCATAAATAATATTTTTGACTTTCTGGAACCGCTTTTTTGCGATAAACACATCACTTTTTGAACTTGGGAAAAATAAGAAACCTGAGCTGAAAAAACGAATGGAAAAAGTATTAAATGGGTTGAATCGAATCAAAATGAATCACATTGGGAATGCGTTTGTCATTTACGTTGATTTTGAGGGATGATTTCGATTTTGGTGTGATAAACTCGTATTTTCCGGGTATGAATTTTTTAAAAACTGCTATTTTTCCTGTCTAACGAATAAACTACATCTATATCCAAGTATCCATGATCATCACGAAAACATCTGAATTAAATTTTACCCTTGACCAAGTACCTTTGATGCCACTTCCAACCGGGGCGCTCATGGTAACACCGGAACATTTTACGGTTGAATATGTTATTAATCCACACATGGAGGGACATATTGGAACGGTAGATCGGGCGAAAGCAATGGACGAATGGAAGCAAGTTCGTGATGCATTTATCGATAGTGGGGTCAAAATTCATGAAATCAAGGGTCAGTCCGGCTTACCTGACATGGTGTTTTGCGCGAATCAAAGTCTACCTTATGTCGATGCGGACGGCAATAAACATGTGGTGATGAGTATCATGCATGCGGATCAGAGAAAATATGAAGTGGCGTTTATTGAGCAGTGGTATCGTCAGAATGGATATATGATCCATCATTTGGATGGTGATGTCATCACTGATTTTGAGGGGATGGGCGACGCGATCTGGCATACCGGTAAACGACTGATCTGGGGTGGATATGGATTTCGGTCGTCGTTGGATGCCTACAAAGTGGTGAGTGATACGTTTGGGGTTCCGGTAATTGCATTGGAGTTATTGCATCCTGCCTTTTATCATCTGGACACGTGTTTTTGTATGCTCAATGAGGATACGGCGCTGATTTATCCGGGTGCGTTTACTGACGAGGGTTTGGCATTAATTCGAGCGATGATTCCGAATATTATTGAAGCGAATCAGCATGAGGCAGAAGTGTTGTTTGCGTGTAATGCCACGTGTCCGGACGGGAAAAATGTGGTTATCCAGTATGGGTGTGTGGATGTGAATGCTAAGTTGGAGGCTGCCGGTTTTACGGTCCATGAGGTGTCGACGGATGAGTATCGTAAGAGTGGTGGAAGTGTGTTTTGTATGAAAATGCTGGTGTTCTAAAGGGTATGTAAATTTTGTGCTTTAGATTTTTCTTCGAAAAATATAGGCCCAAAATTTACATACCCTTTAGAATTGGGGGGTGAAGAGAAGAGGATTTTTCTTGCGAAAAATATAGGTCCGGATTTTATACCCCTTTAGAATTGGGGGGTGAAGAGAAAAGGATTTTTCTGCGAAAAATATAGGCCCAAAATTTACATACCCTTTAGAATTGGGGGGTGAAGATAAGAGGCGAATGGTAGGAATCGTAGGTAGTACACAAGCA